>JBBQIU010000798.1:0-2357 GCA_038325245.1 Verrucomicrobiota bacterium | reverse complement strand
CGTCGCGGCCTCGCCGCCATCGCGCCCGAAATACAGCACGGCGGCGCCGACGAGATCGATGGCGACGAGGACCCAGCCGAGGATGGGGAGGATGTGGGTTGTGGCGAGGTCCGTCCGGTGGCCGTTGACTTCATCTCAGCGGAAACACCGAAAGTTAGGCCCTCTCGTCGCCTGACGGAGGGGGCGTGGGCGAGTCGACGTTCACCGGTGAGGGACCCTGGCGGCGCGGCATGGGCACACGCCGGGGAGCGGGGTCGTCATCCTGCGCGGCCCCGCCTCCGGTGCTACTGCGGGTCACCCAGCGCGCCCGGGACGCGGTGCATTGCGTCCCAAACCCTCGGTGCTCCTTGTCGCGGTGAGGTCCACCTACTCGGCGGCCAGGTCCCAATGGTGTTACCGGCCCCGGCGACTCCAGCCCCAGCCACCGCCAAACAGCAACACGAGCACCACGATGATGAGTAGTGTGTTGGTCGTCACGACGTCCTCCTTCCGGCTTCAGGCGGCACCCCGCTTTTGCTCTGCATTCCCGGATGGCGCGATGCCAGCGGGACAAAGCACGATGCCACGAAAAAGAATCTAGACCGTCCGGCCAACTGGACAATCAGCCGAAGGAGTGACGCGGTCCCGCGCGCTCCACCTCCACCCTTGGACCTAGTCCTCGCACCCGTCCGACGACCGATTGTTCGGGCCTGCGTGCACCGGTACACTTTTGTCCCCTGCCCGAGCTTCTCCTGACCCATGCGAGGATGCCCGATTGTCAACGCGGAGCGCTGCGCCCCAGCCAGTCCGAACCGAGGAGGCGGAGTCTCCGCACGGGACGGCCGGTACCGTGGTTGCCCAGCGGTTGTGGAGCCAGGCGACGCGGCGGGTCCTGACACCCGCCGCGAGAGCCGCCGCCGCCGAACGGCTGGGAGTGCAAGTGCGCACGGGACTGATCCGCTGGATCGGCCTGGCGGGATACGATGTCCTCCTCAGCCGTTCGCTGCACGTGATGCGAGTGGCGCACCCAACGATCGCGTCGATCAACGGATTTGCCGTGCATGCCGCACCGCCCGTTGACGCAGAGACTCCACCCGTGTCCGACGCGCTGGATCGCGCAGTGGTCGCCCTGCTGGCGACCATGGTGGACCGGCTCGGCCTCATGGTCGGGCCCGAGATGGCCGGCGATCTCCTCGCGCTGTGCTGTGCCGGCGAGGGTGAGGCCGACCGCCCCATCTCACGAGGTACCGATGACTGACACGCGTGCCCCCCGAACTCCTGCGCCAGCGGCGGCGCTGGTCATGCTCGACACCGGCGTGCCCGGCCTGAACCAGGTGCTCGGTGGAGGATTGCCTTCCTACTCGTTCAATCTCATTGCCGGCACCCCTGGCAGCGGCAAGACCACGCTCGCCATGCAGTGCATGTACGGCATCGCCACCCCGGAACGCCCCGGGCTGTTCATCACGATGCTGGGCGAAACCTCGGTCAAGATGCTGCGCTACCAGCAACTGTTCTCCTTCTTCGATGCGTCCCAGATCGGGTCGAGTGTCCATTTTCTGAACCTGAGCGAGGAGGCGCTGACGGGTGATCTCGACGCGATGCTGTTCCGCATTACCGAGGAGGTGCAGCGCCTCGGTCCCTCCATCATGGTGGTGGACTCGTATCGGTCCCTGATCAAGGCCGCCGAAGCACCCGAGGGGTACGTCGAACAATTCGTCCAGCGCCTCTCGTTGCACCTGGCCACCTGGGAGATCACCACCCTCCTGATCGGGGAGTACCCGGATCAGGAACTGCGCGACCCCGTCTTCACGGTGGCGGATGGGATCTTCTGGCTCTCCCAGGCCACCAATCGCAACTCGGTGGTGCGCCGACTGCAGGTAGTGAAGTCGCGAGGGGCCGCTCCCATGCCAGGGCTGCACACGATCCGGCTCAATCAGGACGGCATCCAGGTCTTCCCCCGGACCCCATTCCGTTCCGAGGATGTGCCGGCCCGTGGCCTCACCCGGCTTTCCACCGGAATCGCCGGCCTCGATGCCATGCTGGGTGGCGGTATTCCGGCGGGTGATTCGCTGGTCCTCGCGGGACCCACCGGCACCGGCAAGACCACCTTCGCGATGCGGTTCGTCGCGGCCGGGCTCCAGACGGGGGAGGCGGCGGTCATCATCATCTTCGAGGAGCACCCCGATGCGTATCTCAGTCGCGCTCGGGCCGTGGACGTTGACCTGCCAGGCGCCATCCGGGACGGCCGGCTGCGGATCATCTACCTCCGCCCGCTCGATCTCTCGGTCGACGAGACCCTGGAGGAGATCCGAGTCTCGGTCGCGGAAATCGGGGCCACCCGGGTGGTGATCGACTCGCTCTCGGGCTTCGAGCTGGCG
>JBBQIU010000797.1:0-2360 GCA_038325245.1 Verrucomicrobiota bacterium | reverse complement strand
GCCCCTGTCCCTGTCGCCGTCGTCGGTGCCTCCGGTTATTCCGGTGAGGAACTCGTTCGCCTCCTCCTCCATCACCCAAACGTCGAACTCGCCGCCGTCACCTCCCGGCAGTACGCCGGTCGAACCGTCGCCCAAATCTTTCCAAGGTTCGCCAGCCATCCGCGCTCCCGCACCCTCCGCTTCACCGAACCTCATGCTTCCCTCCTCGCCGCCGCCGCCCGCATCGTCTTCCTCGCCCTGCCCCACGGCGTCGCGGCTGAATTCGCTATTCCCCTCCTCGACGTTGGTTGCACCGTCATCGATCTGAGCGCCGATTTTCGCCTTCGCAGCGCAGCCACCTACGCCGAGTTCTACAATCACGAGCATCCCGCCCCCGGCCTGCTGGCCCGCGCCGTCTACGGACTCCCCGAGGTCTATCGCGACCAGATCCGCGGGGCGTCACTCATCGCCTCCCCGGGATGCTACCCCACGAGCATCCTCCTCCCCACACTGCCCCTCGTGCGCGCCGGCTTGGTGAAACCCTCCGGAATCATCGCCGATTCCCTCTCCGGCGTCAGCGGCGCCGGTCGCAAGGCCGAGACCGATTTCCTCTTCTGCGAATGCAATGAAAGCCTCCGCGCCTACGGCGTGCCCAAACACCGCCACCTCTCCGAAATTGAGGAACAACTCTCCCTCGCCGCTGCCCAACCGGTCACGGTCCAATTCACGCCCCACCTCGTCCCCGTCAACCGCGGCATCCTGACCACCCTTTACCTCGAGCCGGCCCAGCCTTTCCGTGACGCCTCCGGAGCCTCCGCCCTCGCCGATCGCATCGCCGCCTGTTACCACGACGCCTACGCCAACGAACCCTTTGTCCGCCTCCTCGAAGGAAGCGCCCTCCCTGACACCAAGAACATTGTCGGCACCAACGTCGTCGAAATCGCATGGCGCCTCGATCCGCGCACCGGCCGCCTCCTCGTTTTCAGTGCCGAAGACAACATCATCAAGGGCGCCAGCGGCCAGGCGGTCCAGAGCTTCAACATCCTCTGCGCCTTCCCCGAAACCACCGGACTGCTCTGACGCCCGCATGAACGAAGACCCCAAGAACTCCTCCGCCAGACGCCGCGCCTTCACCCTGATCGAACTTCTCGTCGTCATCGCCATCATCGCCATTCTCGCGTCTTTGCTCCTTCCCGCACTCTCCAAGGCCAAGGCCCGGGCCCAGGGCGCCGCCTGCACCGCCAATGTCAAACAGCTCCACCTCGCCTGGAACCTTTACGGCGACGACAACGAGGAGCGACTCGTCAATAATCACGGCGTCGGCGAAACCCGCGCCCTCCGCCAAACCTGGGCGAATCACGTCCAGGACTGGGGCGCCAGCGAGGACAACACCAACACCATCTACGTGACCCACGCCCTCCTCGGTCCCTTCGCCGGCCACGCCGCCCGCCTGTTCAAGTGCCCCACGGATCGGTCGGTCTCCGAGGTCGGTCCCCGCATTCGTTCCTACGCCATCAATTCCCTCGTCGGCGATC
The DNA here is from genome assembly GCA_038325245.1 of Verrucomicrobiota bacterium. Taxonomy (GTDB): domain Bacteria; phylum Verrucomicrobiota; class Verrucomicrobiia; order Limisphaerales; family CAIMTB01; genus CAIMTB01. Next base: position 846 of record JBBQIU010000797.1, on the reverse strand, counting down.
CCGGAGAACTCACCAACCGCTTCAATCCGTCCTATATCCAGGCTTTCCGCCCGTCCGATTTCTCACGCCCCGCCCAGACCTTCGTCTTCCTCGAGGAACACCCCGACACCATCAACGACGGCTTCTTCATGAACCGCCTCGAGGACGCCGCCCAATGGGGCAACCTCCCCGCGTCCTATCACAACAACGCCGGCAACCTCTCCTTCGCCGACGGCCATGCCGAAAGCCACCGCTGGGTCGTCGGCTCCACCCTCGTCCCGCCCGTCAAGGGCGCCCTCCAGACCGGCGCCGCCGCCGTGCCCCCCACCGACTGGGATTGGCTCAGGGAGCGCAGCGGATCCCTCAGGAATTGATGCCTGCCCTGAACCACCCAACTCTTGATCGAATAGTGAAACCCCGCTTCCGCACTGTCGAAGGCTCCATCGTTGCCCCCATCGGCTTCCGCACCGCCGGCGTCTTCTGTGACATCAAACGCCTCGGCACCGGCAAGGGCTCCGACAAGGGCCAAAAACGCGACCTCACACTCATTGTCTCTGACGCCCCGTGCGCGGTCGCCGGCCTCTTCACGACCAATCAGGTCTGCGCCGCGCCCGTCAAAGTCTGCATCGAACGCGTCCGCCTGGGCGCCGCCCAGGCCATCGTCGTCAACTCCGGCAATGCCAATGCCTGCACCGGCCGACCCGGCCTCCGCGACGCCCGGGAAATGACCGCCGTCGCCGCCAAGACCCTCGGCCTCGACCCGGAACTCGTTCTCGTCGGTTCCACCGGGCGCATCGGCGTGGCCCTGCCCATGGACAACGTCCGCGCCGGCATCGCCCAGACCGCACCGCTTCTCGGTCGCACCCC
>JBBQIU010000796.1:0-2368 GCA_038325245.1 Verrucomicrobiota bacterium | reverse complement strand
TGAGCCATGACCGTTACTTCCTGGACCGAATCTGCGACCAGGTCGTGGCCTTCGAGGAATCCGGGGTCGTGGTCGGACCGGGCAATTTTTCCTATTACCTCCAGAAACGTCGCGAACGCGAAGTCCGGGCTCGCCAGGCCGCCAACCCGGTGGCCAGGACCGTCCGGAAGGAGGACAAGGAGCCCGCCGCCCGCCCTGTTCGGTCGCGGAAGCTCTCGTTCAAGGAACAGCGCGAACTGGAGGGTATGGAGCAGACCATCCTGGCCGCGGAGACCCGGGCAGCGGAGCTGGAGACGACCCTCCATGATCCCGCGTTCTATGCGAGCCGGGCGAAGGACGCACCCGGGTTGCTGGCCGAATTGGAACGGACCAAGGCCGAAATCGTCCGGCTGTACGCGCGATGGCAGGAGCTGGAGCAGGTCACGAAATGAGCGGATCCGAAGGCACGACGAAGTCCGGCCACATCGTGGTGGTGGGGGGCGGCGCCGCGGGTTTTTTCGGGGCGATCACCTGCGCCGAGGCGACGCCCGGCGTCGGGGTGACGTTGCTCGAGAAAGGACCCCATTTTCTTGCGAAAGTCCGCATTTCCGGAGGCGGCCGATGCAACGTCACGCACGCCTGCTTCGAGACCCGTGAGTTGTCGCGCCGCTACCCCCGCGGCGGGGCCGCGTTGATCGGCCCGTTGAACCGGTTCCAACCCCGCGACACGGTGGCGTGGTTCGAGGCCCGCGGCGTCCAGCTTAAGACCGAGGACGACGGCCGGATGTTCCCGGTGACCGACTCCTCGGCGACCATCATCGACTGCCTGATGCGGGCGGCGCGGGAGGCGGGCGTGACGTTGGAGACCAATGCCGGCGTGGAAGCGATCACGCGCCTTCCGGACCACGGTTTCGAGGTGCGACTCACCGGAGGAGGCAGGCTGACGGCAGACCGGGTGCTGCTCGCCACCGGGGGGTGCCGGTCGGCCGCCCTGGGCCAGATGGCGGTGTCGCTCGGTCATACCCTCGAGCCGCCCGTGCCGTCGCTGTTCAGTTTCCACGCCTCGGCGCCCTGGCTGCAGGGGTTGGCCGGAGTCGCCATCGATCCCGTGGAAGTCAGCGCGGTCGGCGCCTCCCTCAAGGAGCGAGGACCGCTGTTGATCACGCACGAGGGGATCAGTGGTCCGGCCGTGCTGCGGTTGTCGGCGTGGGGCGCACGGCACTTTCACAAACGCGACTATCGATTCGTCCTGAAACTGAACTGGCTTCCCGCGGAATCGACGGAATCGCTGGCGACGCTTTTCGAACGGCGCCGAAGCGAACAAGGCGCCCGGAAGGTGGTGAATGGCCCGATCCCACCGCTCACCGCGCGGCTCTGGGAAAGGTTGGTGCTCTCCGCCGGGGTGCGTCCCGGAGCGCAGTGGGCGGGGCTTTCGCGCGTGGAACGTCAGTCGCTATTGGCGATCCTGGGCGGCACGGAACTGCAGGTGACGGGCAAGACGATGAACCGGGATGAGTTCGTCACGTGCGGGGGCGTCCGGCTCGCCGAAGTTCACTTCAAGACCATGGAGAGCCGTGTGTGCCCCGGGCTCCACTTCGCTGGGGAGCTCCTAGACATCGACGGCATCACCGGCGGGTTCAACTTTCAGGCGGCCTGGACGACGGGTTGGCTGGCGGGGAAAGCGATGGCGGCCAGTCTTCACGACACTTCGAGCGTCCAACCGGGACGGTAGGCGCGTCGGATGAGTGGAGCGGCCTCCGGGACGCCGACGGCTTCCAGTCTATCGGCGTCCCAGGTGAGGGTACGCCCGGTGCGGTAGGCGACATTGCCGAGGTGATTGGCTTCTGTGAGGGCGCCACTGTACTCGAACGGGCAGGTCGTCGGGGCGCCGGTCTTGCAGGCATGGAGCCACTCCTTGTGATGGCCGAGGCTCTCGGGAATTGACGGCGTCGGGCGTTGGAAGTCCTTAAAGCGATCCTCCGGGAGCAGGACATGCTTGCCGTAATCGGCCAGGATCATGCCCTTGTCGCCGACGAACAGGACGCCATCGCCCCACTGGGGAATCGCGCCTTCCCGCCAGAGGCGGGGCTTGGATTCGCCCTGGTACCAAGTGAGGGAAAGAGCTGGGCGTCCGTTGCGCGGGCCGAACTCATAGGTGGCAGACATGCTGGCCGGGGCCAGTTCGGGATGGGGCGGTGGCCCGTCGGCGGCGATGGTTTTCGGGGCGTCGAGGTCGAGGGCCCAGAACGGCAGGTCGTTCCAGTGGCTTCCCAGATCGCTCATGGTCCCGCTGCCGAAGTCCCACCAGCGGTACCATTTGGGTCCAGGGAAGTAGACTTCGTGAAAGGGTCGCTGCGGAGCGGGCCCGAGCCAGAGGTCCCAGTGGAGG
>JBBQIU010000795.1:0-2372 GCA_038325245.1 Verrucomicrobiota bacterium | reverse complement strand
TTCGTCCGGGCGCACCGCCGTCGGCCGGTGGTTTCGGCGCAGCCTGGGCGCCGGGCGGGGAGGGTCGATGTGCGCCCGGGGCCTGGGGGCGCCTTGTCGCACGTTTTGGAGCACATGCTGTTCAAGGGAACGACGACACGCGGGGCGGGCCGGATCGACCAGGAGGTGCACGATGCGGGCGGGTACATGAACGCGTACACGTCGTTTGATCGGACGGTGTACTGGATCAGCGTGCCGAACACGGGTGGGGGGGTGGCGGTGGATATCCTCTGCGACATCATGCAGAACGCGACCCTTCCGGCGGACGAGTTGGTGAAGGAGTTGGACGTGATCCGGCGAGAAATGGACATGTGCCATGATGATCCGGGGCGACGTTCGAGCCGACGCCTGTTCGAGACGGCGTACACGCGGAGCCCTTATCGGTATCCGGTGATCGGCATTCCGGACATCTTCAACACACTGACGCGGGAGGACGTGGCGGCGTACTATCGGACGAAGTACGCGCCCAACAACCTGTTCTTCGTGGTGGTTGGGGATGTGAAGGCGTCGGAAGTGATCGATCGGATCCGCACGGCGTTCGCGGGGTCGAAGGCGCGTCCGATGCCGGTGGACCCGTTGGCGGAGGAGCCCCGGCAGACGGCGCCGAGGGAATCGGTGGAGGAGACCGCGATTGAACTGGGGCATGTTCATGCTTCCTGGCATATCCCGGATCTTCGGCATCCGGATGTCCCTGCCCTGGATGTGTTGTCGCTGGTCCTGGGGACAGGTCGTAGTTCGAGGCTGCACCAGGAGGTGCGGGAACGCGCGGGGCTGGTCCATTCCGTTGAGGCGTGGACCTACAATCCTGGAAGCCCCGGGTTGTTCGGGATCAGTTCGGTGCTTGATGGAGGTCGTTTTCGCGACGCGATGGATGCGATCCAACAGGAAGTGGGCCGGATGAAGGGCGGGGGTGTTACGCCGGCGGAACTGGAGAAAGCGGTCAAGCAAATGGCGGCCGGGACGCTGGCGTCGCGGAAGACGATGCAGGGACAGGCCCAGGAAATGGGGGGTAGCTGGCTGGCGGTGGGGGATCTGGGATTCTCGACCCGTTACCTGGCGTCTGTGGTGCAGGTCACGGCGGCGGATCTCCAACGGGTGGCGCGCGAGTATTTGAGGGACGAGAACCGCACGCTGTGTGCGCTTCTCCCGAAGGGGAGTCAGCCGAGGGTGGAGGCGCGCGAGGAGGTTTCCGTGAGCGGCCCGATCCGGAAGATCACGCTGACGAACGGACTCCGGCTGCTGGTGAAGGAAGACCGGCGGCTGCCCTTCGTGGAGTTTCGGATGGTGCTGGGCGGTGGCGTCCTGGCGGAGACCGCGGCGGACAGCGGCATCACGGGGTTGATGACCAAGATGCTGATGAAGGGGACAACGACACGGACCGCGGAGCAGATTGCGCGGGAGATCGAGTCGGTGGGTGGCAATTTGGACACGTATGCCGGTAACAACAGCTTTGGGGCATCGGTGGAGTTGTTACGGACGGACTTCGACATGGGCCTGGAACTTTTGGGCGACGTTCTGCTGCGTCCGGCGTTTCCAGCGGATGAACTGGAAAGGGAGCGTGAGTATCAACTGGCTGTCATACGGGGACAAAAGGACCAGTTGCTCCAGCTTGCCGGCCGGGCCTTGCGCCGGGGTCTGTTCGGAGACACGGGATACGGACTGGATGCCAGTGGAACCGAGGCGTCGGTGAAGTCGCTGACTCTGGAGCAATTGCGGGCGTTTCACGCGCGCCTGTCGGTGCCGGGGAGCGGCGTGCTGGCCATCTACGGGGATGTGGATGCGGACGCCGTGCACCGGGCGGTGGAGAAGGAGTTCGGGTCCTGGAGGGGGTTGGGAATTCGGGTCCCCGACGGCGCCCTTCCGGTGCCCTTTGTCGCACCCGTCCGCCTCGAGGAGATCGTTGATAAGAAGCAGGCGGTGGTGGTTCTGGGCTTTCACGGCTTGAGCCTGCGGGACCCTGACCGGTACGCCCTTGAGTTGGTGCAGGAAGCGTGCAGCGACATGGGTTCCCGGCTTTTCCTCAGGATTCGCGATGAGCTTGGGCTCGCCTACTACGTCGGGGCCCAGAATTTCGTCGGGCTCGCTCCGGGTTACTTCGGTTTCTACGCGGGCACGGAACCCGGGAAGGTGGCGCAGGTCGTGGACGAATGCATGACCGAGATCGCGTGCCTGCGGCGGGACGGCCTGACGGCGGAAGAACTTCAGCGGGCGAAGTCGAAGGTGATCGGGCAGCGGAAGATCGCGCGGCAGGACCTGGGATCGCTGGCGATGACCACGGCCCTGGACGAACTCTACGGGCTGGGGTACGGGCCTTCCGACACGGAGGACGACTT
>JBBQIU010000794.1:0-2394 GCA_038325245.1 Verrucomicrobiota bacterium | reverse complement strand
CCCTTCGGAAGGTGCAGAATCTGAACCGGGCCGGCTTGGATATTGTTTCCGAGGATACAAATTTTGGCTCCCTGAAGGTGAGTCCGGTCTTCCACTGGAGCGATGCCGAACTCGAGTCCTACCTGAAGGAGCATGGGTTGTCGAACGAGTGGGATTACTTCGATCCTGCGAAGGCGGACGAGAAGCGGGAGTGCGGGCTGCATGCCGCGTGGGGAGGCAAGGCCGTCGGTCAGGCCTCGTGAATCTGAATTCGGGAAGCTCATCCCTCACCACGGATCCCGCATCGCCGATCGTTGACCCCATGTCCTCGTACCACCTGGATCACCTGCAATACCTCGAAACCGAAGCCGTACATATCATGCGCGAGGTGGCGGCGGAGTTTGAGCGCCCAACCCTCCTGTTTTCCGGAGGCAAGGATTCAATCTGCCTCATCCGTCTCGCCGAAAAGGCCTTCCGACCCTCGGAAATTCCAATGCCGCTTCTGAACGTCGACACGGGGCACCATTTCCCGGAACTCAACGATTTCCGGGACCGGCGCGCGACGCAGTTGGGGTCGCGCCTCATCGTGCGCCGCGTGGAGGACGCGATTGCCGCGGGAATCGCCGTTCCCGCCCCCGGGGAAGTCAGTCGCAACCGCCTCCAGATCCCCACGCTCCTCGCCGCGATCGAGGAATTCCGGTTCGATTGCGCCATCGGCGGCGCCCGGCGGGATGAGGAAAAAGCCCGGGCCAAGGAGCGCTTCTTCAGCTTCCGGGATTCCTTCGGGCAATGGGACCCGAAAAACCAGCGCCCCGAGATCTGGAACGTCTACAACGGCCGCGTCAATCCGGGGGAACACATGCGGGTGTTCCCGCTGTCGAACTGGACCGAGATGGACGTGTGGGAATACATCAAGCAGGAGAGCCTCGAAGTTCCCACCATTTATTTCAGCCATCGCCGCCGATGCGTGCGGCGCGGAGGCCAGTGGCTGCCGGTGAGCGACCTCCTGCCTCCCAAACCGAACGAGGAAGTCAGAGAACTGGTCGTCCGCGTCCGGACGATCGGGGACATCATCTCGACCGGGATGGTCGAGAGCCCGGCGAATTCCGTGGACGACATCCTCGCGGAAATCGCCGCGGCCAGGGTCACCGAGCGGGGATCCCGCGCCGACGACAAGTCGAGTGAAGCCGCCATGGAGGACCGCAAGAAGCAAGGTTACTTCTAGAACCTTGCCCCCCGGCCCGGAACGCGCCGATGCCCACGTGCCGGCCGTTCCCACCCCAACCGCTTTTCATCGAACCCATGCCCTCCATCCACTCCCATCCTGTCGAAATCCTGCGCTTCAACACGTGCGGATCCGTCGACGACGGAAAGTCGACCCTGATCGGCCGTCTTCTCTATGACTCGAAGTCGCTGATGGAGGATCAGATCGAAGCGCTGGAACGATCGGCGGACATCACGGGCGGCGGCCAGATCAACCTGGCCAACCTGACGGACGGCCTTCGCGCCGAGCGCGAGCAGGGGATCACGATCGACGTGGCCTATCGCTACTTCGCAACCCCACGCCGGAAGTTCATCATCGCGGACACCCCCGGCCATGTGCAGTACACGCGCAACATGGTGACCGGGGCGTCGACGGCAAACCTGTCGATCGTGCTCGTGGACGCGCGGAATGGGGTCACGGAACAAAGCCGGAGGCACACATGCATCGCGGCGCTTCTCGGCATTCCGCACCTCGTCGTGGCGATCAACAAGATGGATCTCGTCGACTGGGATGAGGATCGGTTCCTGGAGATCCGGAGCGAGTTTGAGAATTTTCTCCCGCGTCTCGACGTCTTGAGGGACGTGAAGTTCATCCCGATCAGCGCCCTGAACGGGGACAACGTCGTCGATGCGTCGAAGCACACACCGTGGTACCAGGGGCCCGGGTTGCTGGGCCATCTCGAGACCGTGCACATCGCGAGTGATTGGGATATGAGCCGGTTTCGATTCCCGGTCCAGTGGGTGAATCGTCCCAACAATCCACGGGACCCGGCCCTGCACGACTTTCGGGGATTGAGCGGCCAGATTGCCGCGGGGATCGTGCGAAAGGGGCAGCCCGTTCTCGCGTTGCCGAGCGGGGTGAAGACCCGGGTCAAGGAGATCTGGACCCACGGCGGCTCGCTGGAAGAGGCCTTCTGCCCGCAGTCGGTGACGCTGGTGCTGGAGGACAACCTGGATATCAGCCGGGGGGACATGTTGATCGGACCCGACTTGTTGCCAGGTATGGCGAACGAGGTCCGTGCCCGGGTTTGCTGGATGAACCCGCGCCCCTTGCAGCGCGGGCGGAAATGCTTCCTCAAACAGACGACCAACACCGTCCAGGCTGTCGTGACCGGAATCGACAGCCGCCTGGACATCCGAACGTTCGAATCC
>JBBQIU010000793.1:0-2399 GCA_038325245.1 Verrucomicrobiota bacterium | reverse complement strand
CGTGTCCACGAGGCGTTGGACGAGGCGATCAAGCCGCTGGCCGAGGAGCTCGCCGCCAAGCGCATTGAGGTGGCGAACCTGGTGCCGCCGACGCTTCCGCCGCTGCTGGTGGACGGGAGGCGGTTCAAGAAGCTCTTCATGCTCCTGCTTCGTCACGAGCTCAGCACGCTCAAGGAGGACTCGCTCGTTCGCTTCGAGGCGGCGGAGCGACCGGCCGAGGGTGGCCGGCCCGAGGAGGTGAGCATCTTCGTGAACGACAACGGCTCGGGTCTTTCATCCAAGTCAGTGCTGGGATTGTTCGATCCGCTCCTCGAGGGGAAGGATGCGGGGACCGAATCCGAGATGTTTCTGATGGCGGTCTATTTCATCGTGTACCACCACGGCGGGCGGGTGCAGGTCGGCCATCACACGGGGCGGGGATTAGCTCTGACGATCCACCTGCCGGTGCACCCGCAGCCGAGCGAACCGGAAGATCAGTCGCAGGAGTTCCTGGTGCGCGCGATGACCAACGAGCGTCTGTGGGACCGCCTGATGTCAGGGAACTGACGAAACGATCAGGCTCTCAGTGGATCGGTCGGACCTCGATCTGCCGGAATTCGACGGGGTCGTTGTGTCCGGCGAGCCCGAAGTAGCCGTTCTTGCGGTCCTTGCCGGGGTGGGGGGAGCTGGCCATGTAGTCCTCCACCTCGGCGACGTCGGCATCGAGGATGAGCGTGCCATTGAGTTCGACCTCGATGCGGGAGCCGTTGACGGTGACCCGTTGGTAGTTCCAATCGTTGAGGGCGCGCTGGAAGCCTCGATGGGCGGCGGCGATGCCGTAGGCGGAGCCATGGGCCTGGCGGGGATCGATCTTGCTGCCGGTGGCCTTCTCGTAGTTGTCATCCAGGACCTGAAGCTCAGTCATGCCGGAATAGGCGGCGTCGCCGGAACCGGGATAACGGATGGCGAGACCGTTGTTGCCGCCGGCGGGAAGCTTGAATTCAAGAAGGGCGGTGAAGTTCGTGAGTTCCTCGGCCTTGTAGTAGATGGTGCCGCCCTTGCCGGGCTTGCAACGCAGGGCGCCGTCGATGATGTCGTATTCGTCGACCGGACCGGCCCAGCTTTTGAGGCCGGTGGCGGCGCTGAAGATGGGGTAGTAGCCGGCCTCGCGATCCTTGGCGCGAAGGAGGGCGTTGGCTTCGGCGCCCGGAATCTCGCGGATAAAGAGATTGCGCCATCGGATCTCGCCGCCATGGGTTTGGAGCTGGATGGGTCCGGCCTTGGGGACGGGAGCCTTTCGATTGAAGTAGTTTTCCATGCGGGCGTGATCGACGACCCGGACGTCGTTCAGGTCCACGGTGACGCGTTCGCCGACCATGAGGACGCGGAACTTGTTCCACTCGCCCAACGGCTTATCCGCATGGGCGAGCGGATTCTTTCCAGGCCGGCCCTTGAGGTTGTTCCACAGGCCGCCGGAGCCGAGTTCCGCACCGAGGTCGCCCCCCCATTTCTTGCCGGCCTCGGTGGTGTCCCAGATCTGCACCTGGGGAATGGCGCGGAGGTAGACCCCGGAATCGGCGCCTGGGACCGTCTTGTATTCGAGGGTGAGTTCGAAGTCGCCGTAGTCTTTTTCGGTGGTGAGGTAGAGACCGTTACCGTCGTTGACGAGTTCGTCACCCTCGACGCTCCAGTGCTTGCGAATGTCCTCAAGGCTGGCGGACTTCTTCTTGCCGAACTCCTCGGGGCTGAGCGCCTTCCATTTGGCAGGATCCTCGGTTTCGAGGCCCCACCACCCAGCGAGATCGCGCCCGTTGAATAGGGAAGTGAATCCCGGGGCGGGCGTCGCCGCGAGGGCGGAGGACGAGGCGAGGGTGAGGGAAGCCAAGAGCGCGACAACGGCGCGCCGAAGGCGCAGAGGGGAGGGAACGGTGTGTTTCATGCTGGGAACGGACGGGGCCGATGATCGGATATTGCGGCCGGGCAGCGAGCGAAAACATGAATCCGTGACTGGCATTCGGAGAGGATTCGGGGTTCACGTGTCCACGCGCAGCGGTCCCACCTTCCAGATGTCGGTGCAGTACTCCGGTATCGCGCGGTCGGAGGAGAAGTACCCGACACGCGCGACATTGAGATCCGTTTCACCTGGACGTCGAAGAGTGAATCGTTCGTCCACTTATCGAGCGGGTTGGGGATAGGCGCCGTGGCGGGAATGGAGCCACACGGCGAGGTCGCGCTTATTGGCGAGTTTGACGTCGACGGTCAGACTGGTCCGGAAGTCGGCGGCCAATGAACCACCGGACTCCGTGGGCGGTGTCGTGGGATTTGGCATGGGGAGGTTTGGCGATCGCTACGTTGTGGGAATTTCTCAGGCATGGGCTGCTGCGTAGGACGCGGTGTCCTCGAATCCGGGCGCGATGCCG
>JBBQIU010000792.1:0-2401 GCA_038325245.1 Verrucomicrobiota bacterium | reverse complement strand
GCCGCCTTCTGCCAATCGCCATCGGCGAAGACCATGTTCGGGGATTTGCCGCCCAGCTCGAGAGACACCCTCTTCAGGTCCCGCGAAGCCAGTTCCATGATCCGACGGCCCACCTCGGTCGATCCGGTGAAGGAGACCTTCCGGATCAACGGATGGGTGACGAGGGCATCTCCAATCACGGAACCGCTGCCCGGAAGCACTTGAAGAACTCCGGGCGGCAGCCCTGCCGCGTGGGCCAGTTCACCGAGCTTCAAGGCCGTGAGGGGCGAGAGTGACGCCGGTTTGAGGATGACACAATTACCCGCCGCCAACGCCGGGGCCGCCTTCCAGCAGGCGATCGGAAATGGGAAATTCCAGGGGACGATGGCCGCCACCACACCCATGGGCTGGCGCAACGTGAAATCGAACCCACCGCGGGCCACCGGAAGGGTCTGGCCGCCGAACTTCGTCACCGCTCCGGCGTAGTACTCGAAGACCCTGGCACCCAACCCCGCCTCGTCCCGCGCGTCCGAGATCGGTTTGCCGACGTGCATTCGCTCGAGTTGTGCGATTTCCTCCTGATGCTCCCGCAGTTTCCGCGTGATCGCGTGCAGCAAGGCCTCGCGCTTTCCGGGCGCCAGGTCCCGCCAACCGGATTCCCAGGCGCGTTGGGCCGATTCCACCGCCGCCTCCACGTCGGCCCCCTCCGCCGACGCCACATCGACGAACGCTTCCTCCGTGGCCGGATTCACCAGCGAAGTGCGTCGACCTTCCGCTCCTTCCCGCCACCCGCCATCCACAAACAGCCTCTCAGGCAATTCCATGGGCAGACTCTGCCAACCCCGAACTCGCGGCTCCAATGCAAACACGCTCCGCCTACAGGACTTCCAGGTACAGCGCCCGGAAATCCTCCCGGCTGACAGGGACGGCGTTGGTCTTGTGGCATGGATCGTCCACGGCTTGTCCCACCAGTGCGTCCAGATGTTCCAGCTTCACCCCGTGCTCGCGCAGCCTGGTGTTCAGTCCCAATCCCGCCAGGAACTGAATGACGAATCCCAGCGTCTTGCAGTCGGCCTCGCCATCCGTGGCGGTCACGACATCCAGGCCGCAGGCCAACCCCACGCGCCGATAGAGCCCCGGCTTCCGGCGCGCACAGAAATTCATGCCCGCCACGAGACAAAGCGCATTCGCCAATCCGTGATGCATCCCGCAGATCGTCGACAGCGGATGAGCCAGGGAGTGCACGACGCCCAGATCCTTCTGGAAGGCCACCGCGCCCATCGCGGCGGCCACGAGCATGCGCCCCCGCGCGTCCAGGTCTGACCCATCACGAAACGCCGTCGGCAAGGCGTCCACGATCAGCCGGATGCCCTCCAACGCGATCCCGTCGCACATGGGATGGAACTGCGGGCAGGTGAAGCTCTCGATGCAATGCGTGAGAGCATCGGCGCCCGTGGCCGCCGTCAGCTTCGGCGGCAATCCCACCGTCAACACCGGGTCCAGGATGACCAGCTTTGCCAGCAGTTCCGGATGAAAGATCACCGCCTTCCGCCGGGTGGCATCGAGCGTGATCACCGAGCTGCGCCCGACTTCACTGCCCGTCCCCGCCGTGGTCGGAATCGCCACCAAAGGGGCCAATCCGCTCCAGTCCGCGGGGTCCGAATAAAACTTCGTGAGATCGAACCCCGGTCGCTTTGCCAGCAATCGGGCCGCTTTCCCGGCATCCAGGGGACTGCCACCCCCGATCGCGATCACCCCGTCGCAGCCGGCCTTGACGAATAAGGCCGCCGGCTGCCGCACGTCGTCCTCGATGGGGTTGGGATGGACTCCGGCAAAGAGAAACCAGTCCCGATCCCGTCCGGATTCGCCCAGGACAGCGGCGAGGGACCGGAAGGCCTCGGTCCCCGCGACGCCGGCATCGGTCACCACCATCGGACGGCGGATGCCCAATCGAGCCAGATGGGATGGAAGCTCCTGCAAGGCTCCCGTCCCGTAACGTGTCGGGGTCGGGAAGGAAAACGTGGTCAAACTCATGATGATGCCGCGCTCGTGGTCGCACGGAGTCCCCCGGTTTCGCAAGCACCGGGTGAATCCTCCGCACAAGCCTTTTAGTGGTGACCGACGCTGATCAACTCCTCGTTGGAGACGGCGTTGACGATCTTGAAATGCTCCGCATGAATCGCGGGATCGGGCCGGAACGAGATCCGTCCGAAGAACTTCTTCTCCAGCTCGATGATGAATTTCTCGTCGTCCCGTCGCATGCGGTCATAAACCGTCGGGTGCACCACGATGCGGACCTGGAAGTCCGACTCGTCCCGCGGGCGTTTGCGCAGGATTTCCACCAGCTTCCGCTGGATTTCGACGCTCATCGTTTCAGCGCTCTTCAACCGACCGCGCCCGCGGCAATAGGGGCAATCGTCAT
>JBBQIU010000791.1:0-2402 GCA_038325245.1 Verrucomicrobiota bacterium | reverse complement strand
CCCGAGTCGATAGTCCACGCGCATGGCGGCGAGTCGGGGTTCGGCGGCGGGCGTCGGCGTCGGCATGGGGGGAGTGTCGGGTGCGGTCGGGCCCGCGGCAAGGTGCGGGATGGAACTCTGGTTGCGATTCGAGGTGGATTCGTTCTGGCTAATCCCCCGCCTCCGCGGCAGACATGGAGTCGTGTTCCCGGAGGTATTGAGGTATGGAATTGCCACATCGTTCCGCCCTTCCTGTCGTCCGTCCATCCGAACGCAGCCAGCTCTGGTCGATGCCGGGGCGGTTGGTGACGGCCTATGCGGTGGTGGCGGGGCTTTGGATACTGGGGTCTGATTTCGTGCTGATGGGGTGGGCCGGTTCGCCGGAGCTGAATCGTTGGGCGCCGTCGATCAAGGGCCTCGTCTTTGTCGGTGTGACCGCGACGCTGTTGTATTTCCTGCTGCGCCGTTGGGCGGTGCAGGTGGAGCAGGAGCAGCGGGAGCGGTTGGAGGCGGAATCCGCGTTTCGAACGGTGGTGGATTCGGCGCCGGACGCGATCTTCGTGGAAACGGAGGGACGTTACGCCTTTTTGAATGAGGCGACCCTTCGGTTGGTGGGAGCGACGAGCCCCGATCAAGTTCTCGGACAGGCGGTGGTCGATCATGTTCCGGTGGAGATTCGCGATGTGTCGCGGGAGGCGATGGCGCGGTTGCATCGGGAAGGGGGCGTGCTTGGGCCGAGCGAGGGTGCGGTTCTGCGGATGGACAGGAAGCGGACGCCGGTCGAGGTGACGGCGGTGGCGATCGAGTATCGGGGGAAGTCAGCGACGTTGGTCTTCGCGCGGGATGTGTCGTTGCGGGTCACCCGGGAGGCCCTTCGGCGGGAGCAGCAGGAACTCCTGCAGGCGGTGCTGCGGAGCACGTCGGATGCGATTTTCGTGAAGGATCTCACGTACCGGTACCTGCTGGTGAACCCGTCGGGGGCCGAAGTTTTGGGAAAGCCCGTCGAAGAGATTTTGGGTCGAAGGAACGAAGACCTTCTGGAGGCCCGGGTGGCCGCCATGCTCGCGGCGTCCGATCGTCAGGTGATTGAGGAGCAACTACGCTGCGTCTTCGACGTCCCGCTTGAGGTCCGGGGCCGGCTCCGCCATTTCCTCGTGACCAAGGAACCGATGCGGGACGCATCCGGGCGGCTGACGGGATTGGTGGGGGTCGCGCGGGACATGACGGAGCAGGTCGAAGCAGAGGCCTTGCTGCGGCGGGTATCCGGATCGTTTCTGCGACTCCAGGACGATGAGCGTCGGAGGATTGCGCGGGAGTTGCATGACACGACGGCCCAATCGCTGGTGGCGGTGAATCTGGGATTGGCGGAGGCGCTGCGTTCGGCGGTCGACGGGACGGAGGGGCTTGAGAAATCCCTCGAGGAGTGTCGCGCTCTGGTCGATGAGTGCATTCGGGAAGTGCGGACGCTCTCCTACGGATTGCATCCCCCACTGTTGGATGAGATGGGACTTCCCACGGCGTTGGAGGAATACGTGAGGGAGATGGGCAAGCGATCCGGGTTGCGCCTGGGATTTTCGTGCCTTGGGGAGATGGGGCGTCTGCCTCAGGAAGCCGAGGTGGCGTTTTTCCGGGTGGCCCAGGAGGCGGTGCTCAACGTGCTCCGCCATTCAGGGAGCGCGACGGCCCATGTCACGCTTCGGGAGGAATCGGGTCACACTGAACTGGAGGTCCGGGATGCAGGCCGGGGTATTCCCGCCGAGCGCCTGGAAGAGGTGCGGCGGGGGATGTCGATGGGGGTGGGGATTTCGGGGATGCGGGAGCGTCTGCGTCAGTTGGGGGGCGAGTTGGAGATTTCGAGCGACGGAACCGGAACACGGGTCCGGGCGAGGCTACCGTCGGAACGGGTCGCTTAGAGCCTGTCTGAAAAGTGAGTGGGGTCCAGCGGCGAGGGATTTTGGGCGCGCCCGAGGCGGCGAGGCCGGAGCATCCCCGCAGCGGGCTGTGACGGCCGAGCCAACGAAGGGCGCGCCCAAAAGAGCCGCCGCCCGAAGGGTTTTCGCGGAAAGGGCCGTCTGGCTTCGTTGCTCGTCGGTCGGAGACCCCTGGCGGGTATCCTCCCTCCTCGCGCCTCGCCATACGGCCCTTTCCTCGAAAACAGGACCCCACTGACTTTTCAGACAGGCTCTTGGCCGTAACGATTCCGTTGCGATCAAGGGGCCTCGCGCGAAGACGCCAAGAACGCGAAGGAATTCCGGGGGGAACTTTGGCATCAGGATATCGCTGGCGACCTCACCGTTCGGTGCTCGTTTCCACACCACACAGAATCCGGGTTCCGGCTTCTCCTCCTTCGCGTCTTCGGGTCTTCGCGTGCGTCAGGACTGAATCGTTCCGGCTTAGACGCGATTGCCGTCGGTTGAAGGAAT
>JBBQIU010000790.1:0-2406 GCA_038325245.1 Verrucomicrobiota bacterium | reverse complement strand
CGATCTGGCGGAGACGAAGGCCTGGGTGGAACAGGGCGGTCCGCGATGGGCGCTGTTTCTGCCGGACGTGCGGTTGATCGGGACGCGGGAGGAGCTTCGGACTGCGTTTGAGAGCGGACGGTTGGTGGCGTTGGTGCTGGCGCGCCCGGGAGCGCCCGCCGAGGCCGAGTCGATGGTGGCCGATCCGCGGGCAGAATTTGAAAGGCGCTACGTGCTCCTGACGAGGGACTCAATGGAACCGGTTCTCGAAGCGTGGCCACAACTCATCCCGTAGGGGCCCGTTGGGTCGTGGGCAATGGGGGCAATGGGGTCAAATCACGACATACAACATATCAAGAACCGTGACTTGCCCCTATGGCCCTGCAATTGGATGGTCGCGGCCCGTGACATCGTCGACGGGTTGCTGGAGCAACATCCAGACAGGCTCTGAGGACCCGGACATGGAACGGTAATGCTTATTCATGGAGACGATCCTTTCACAGGCGCTGGGTCAGGATGTGAGCACCCTGGCCGCCGAAGAGAAGCATCTGCTTCTGTCGAGGCTGCTCGCTCACCTTGCCCATGAGATTCGCAATCCGCTCACATCCCTGGACATCCATGTGCAGTTGCTGGCGGAGGATCTTGCCGGTCTCGCCCCCGGGGTCGGGGCGAAGGTGACGGACCGGTTGCAGATCATTCGTGGCGAACTCCATCGGTTGGAGAATGTCGTGAAGCACTTTGTGGGTCTGACGGGTCCCTCCACACTCGATCTGGGGGTGGTTGATCCCGCCGTGACCGCGAGACATGTGGGTGAATTGATGGCGCCGGAAGCCGCGAGGCGCGGAATTCGGCTGACCGTGCATGTTCCACGCGAAGTCCCGCAGATGCGGGCTGACAGTGTCCGGCTGAGTCAGGCCCTGCTCAATCTCGTCATCAACGCCCTTCAGGCGGTGGATGAGAATGGCCAGGTGGAAATCCACCTGGACGCCGACCTGTCGCGTCAGCACGTGCGCTTCTCCGTTTCGGACACGGGTCCCGGAATTCCGGAGGACAAGCACTCGGCGATCTTCGAGCCGTTCTACACGACCAAGCCGCGTGGAGGCGGTTTGGGGCTCTGGATTGTCCAGCAGATCGTCCTTGCCCACCGTGGCCGGCTCAGTGTCGGAACTTCCTCGAAAGGTGGAGCCGTGCTCACGATGGCCATTCCGCTGGACGAGTCGGAAGGCGTGCATGGATAAATCCAGGATCAACATTCTTGTGGTCGACGACGAACGGGCGCTCTGCGCGGGCGTTCAGGAAGCGCTGCGCCGCGAGGGCTATACGGTCGAGGTGGCCTTCGAGTCAGCCGTCGCTCTGAAACTCATTGGCGAGCACCTCTATAATCTCGTCGTGACCGATGTCCGAATGCCGGGGGGGAGCGGGATGGACCTGCTTCAGGAAGGCCTACAAAAGAGCCGTGAGACCCAGTTCATCCTCATGACGGCGTATGGAACCGTGGAAAGCGCGGTTGAGGCGATGAAGCAGGGGGCATACGACTACATCCTGAAGCCGATCGACATGCAGCGGTTGCGCCTTCTTGTCGGGAAGGCACTCGAGTTCCAGGCCGTGAGCGCCGAGAACGCGGAGTTGCGCCTGCGATTGCGAAAGCGAGGGGAGTCGAGCGTGCTCACGGGAAGCAGCGATGCGATCCGGAAGATCACTGAACTCACGCGGGAGATTGCGCGGAGCGACGTGACCGTGCTGATCGAGGGCGAAAGCGGAACCGGAAAGGAGTTGGTCGCCCGATCCATTCATCTGGAAAGCGATCGCGCCAGCGGGCCCTTCATCTCCGTGAACTGCGCGGCCCTGCCGGAGCAGTTGTTGGAAGCGGAATTGTTCGGTCACGTGAAGGGTGCCTTCACTGGCGCTGTGGCGAACAAGCCCGGTCGGTTTCAACTGGCAGACGGCGGCACCTTGTTTCTTGACGAGATAGGCGACCTTTCTCCCAAGGGACAGGGAGATCTCTTGCGGGTGCTGGAGGACGGGACTTTCCGAATGGTTGGGGGCACCCAACTGATGCGGGTGAATGTCCGCCTGCTCGCCGCCACCAACAAACGCCTCGATGACGCCGTGCGCGCGGGCCGCTTCCGGGAGGATCTTCTCTATCGTCTTCAGGTTGTTCCTATCGCGATGCCATCCCTCCGTCAGCGGCCCGAGGACATCCCGCTGCTCGTCGAGGTTCTGCTGGGTCAACTCACCGCCCGCCATCGGCGGCGGCGAACGAAATTGAGCGCCGATGCCATGCGCGTTCTTCAACGCTTTCACTGGCCGGGCAATGTGCGGCAGTTGCGCAACCTCCTGGAGCGGCTCGTGTTGACGGTTCATGCAACGGTGATCGAGGCGGGTGATCTCCCGGAGCCCTTCCACGTTCCAAGTCCGACCGCAGGC
>JBBQIU010000789.1:0-2412 GCA_038325245.1 Verrucomicrobiota bacterium | reverse complement strand
GCCCCGTTGTTTTCGAGACACTTGGTTCATCAAGACACGGAGTGGCGCCAGAGCCCGGCGCACGCCGTGGGAAAGATGTGGAGAACAATCCCTGGAGCCCCGGAGGGGCGGTCAGAAAACACCCCTCTTATTTCGCCCCTTCGGGGCTCCGTCCGATTGGGACCTGATTCCCGCGGCTCGCGCCGTGGGCTACGGCTCTTCCGGCCCTCCGGGCCTCCCGGAAGCCCGCCTCTCCTTAAATCCCGCCCATGTGGCGGCATCCATCCTGCCTGTTGACCCCGGTTGACTCGTCGCCCCTTGCCTCGATCCATGTCCGCGCACCCGTCGCCTCCCACCCTAACCCGGCCGGCCTTTCCCGCTCGCGGCTTGGAGCGGCTGGCGCGCCTGATACTGCGGGGCGATGTCGTGTTCTTCATCGGGGCCGGCTTCTCCTTGGATAGCGAAAAAAACTTCGCCTCCCGCTTTATCCGCCGCCTTCTTATCCGGCTCGAGGCCTTTGGAAAGCACCTCGGCCCGTCCGCGGAAGCCATTCGGAACGGCCTCCGCTCCACCTTCGATCTCGGCCCGATCGACGCTCCTCTCCGCGGGGCGTCGTTCCCGTGTGCGACCCGTCCGGGCGCCCGTTTTCCCTACTCGGACCAGGACATCCGGGAACTGGCTCGACGCTACTACGAAACGAATGACTGGTTCTGCAACGCCTTCGCTCACCTTCTGAAACTGGCGGCCGACCCCCAACGGGGCGTGTGCTTAAAGACAATCCACGCCGAAGAGGAACTCATCCGAACCCATCCCGGCGGACCCGGAACGCGGGAACTCGATGCGGTTCCGCTCAACACCACGACGGTGCCGGCACTGATCGAGGCGGTCGCCAATGTCCTCTCGAACAACCCTTCCGACGCCGACAGCGCGATTCTCGCCGTGGGAAAGGCGTTGTTTCTGGATACGATGGGGTTTCAGGACTCCTCGATCATGGCGGGCGATCCGGGTGCCGATTCGCTTCAGAAAATCTCTGAAAGCTACGGAACCCGACTCCTCCCGCGTCACCATGTCCTCGCCCGTCTGGCACGGGACGGCCTGTGCACCACGACCATCACCACCAACTTCGATCTGCTGCTCGAGGGCGCCTTCCGCCTCGCGGGCTTCCAGGAACGTATCACTCCCCACGCTCCCGTTCCGAATGCGCTTCGCCGCCGCGATCCGCTCCCGCCCACCCTTTACTCCGAATTCGCCCGGATCACGTCACCCACGGAATTTTTCCAGGAAGGCAAGGCCCACCGCACCGCCGTCCTTGTAAAAATGCACGGCTGCGCCGGAACCTACCGGAACATCGAACGGATTCCTGGAAGCGCCGCCCTCAGTCAGAAACGCCTGCGCGACTACCTGAAGGCGATGGTCTTCACGTACCGCGAAATCCAGAACTGGCGCGACGATGCCTGGGCCGCCGACTACCTCCGCACCCTTCTCCGGACTCGGACCGTCGTCTTCGCCGGCTACAGCCTCCAGGACCCCGTCGTCCACGACACGTTCCGTACGGTGTACGAGGAAATGGCGCGGATCCGCAGCCGCGACTCCCGGCCCGAACCCACGCCATCGGGCGACGCTTCCTCGCCGCCCCATTCAAAGTGCGGCCCCCTCGCCGAAGATGCGCCCGCGTTCTTCTTCGACGTGATCGACGCCGCCTCCGTCGACAAGAAGCCGTTTCACGCACTCGAAGTGCTCGGTGCCGCCTGTGACGCCATCGGCGCTCCCCGCACGCACGACGCGTGGCACCCCAATTTCCTTCGGTTCCATTCCCGCCATTCACCCGCGTTTCCCAATCTCGACGAAGTCTGCTCGTGGCTCTTCCACCTCGTGCTCCGATATCGCCAGCAGGAATGCCTGGGAGAAGAGCTTCAGCGAACGCTCACCGCACTGCACGGACGTGCCCGTCCCGAACAGGAACTGCGTGAGGTCGTGAAGCGATTCTCAACGATCGTCGAGGACGAACTCCGGGTCGCCCGCGCGTGGGAGACGGGCACCGTCGGCAACGCCTCCACGACGCAACATCGGCGTGAGCTGGGGAGAATCTGCTCCTGGAGTGAGAGGTTTCACGTGGGACTGCTCCGCGAGTTCGCTACCGTGGACCAGCTTCGCCGGCAGGGCGGATTCAGTCTCGAGCTCAGCGAAGGGCGGCGATTCGGCTGGTACTATCCGCTCATGCAGGACACCGGCTGGACGTGCTGGGCCGTCGTCGTGGAGGTCGCCCTCCGGCAAATGATCGAGGCGTCCATCTCCGGCCCATTGCCGCACCCGACCGGCTCCGAACGCGTCTGGGCCGCCGCCTCGGATCTACCCACCCTGCTTTTCCACCACACCCAATTCCACGCCGCCGCGACTCCCATTCGCCCAGCCCCTTCCACGCCGAACGACGCG
>JBBQIU010000788.1:0-2413 GCA_038325245.1 Verrucomicrobiota bacterium | reverse complement strand
GCTCTGGCAAGTGGCCCTCCTACTATCCCGACAGCCTCCCCGGCGTGCTCGATGTCGGCGCCGGCAGCCCTACCGGTGTCGAGTCCGGCAAAGGTTCCCGTTTCCCCGCGAAATACCAGAACGCCATCTTCGCCAACGACTGGACCTACGGCACGATGTACGCCATCCACCTCCGGCCTGAGGGCGGCGCCTACCACGCCGAAAAAGAGGAGTTCATCACCGGCAAACCCCTCCCCCTCACCGACCTCGTCGTCAACCCCGCCGACGGCGCCCTCTACTTCGCCATCGGCGGTCGCCGCACCCAGTCGGCCGTCTATCGCGTCAGCTACATCGGATCGGAATCCACCGCACCCGCCGCCGCCCCCAATCCGACGCCCGAACTGCTCCTGCGCAAACGCCTCGAAAAACTCCACGATCGTGAGACCGGACTCGAGGCGATCGCCGAAGCCTGGCCGCACCTCGCCCATCCCGACCGCTGGGTTCGCTACGCCGCCCGAGTCGCCGTCGAGCGACAACCCCTCTCTGCGTGGGCTTCGAAAGCCACCCAGGAAACCCGCCCCTGGGCGGTCATCGAACTCGCCGTCGCCGTCGCCCGCGCCGGCAAGGGCGCCGACGCCTACCGGGACGCGATGCTCCAGCGCCTGAATGCCCTCGATTTTGCCTCCCTGGATCCCGCCGCCCGCCTCGCCACCGTCCGTGCGTATCAATTGTTCGTGATCCGCCAGGGAATTCCCGAAGGACCGGCCCGTTCGCAGGTCATTGCCCGCCTCGACGCCCTCTTCCCAGCCCGGAATTTCGATCTCGACCGCGAACTCGCTGGAACGCTCGTCGCCCTCGAAGCCCCGTCCGCGGTCGCCAAGACCCTCAGCCTGATGTCCACGGCCCGTGACGAAGAAATCAATTTCGGCAGCAACGCCCTCCTCGACCGCAATTCCGGCTATGCCACGGCTTTTAACAGCGCCGCCATCAGCCGCCCCAACCAGCAGCAGATCGCCTACGCGTACATCCTTCGCGCCGCGAAAACAGGATGGACCCCTGCCCAGCGCCGTACCTTCTTCGCCTGGTTCCCCCGCACCGCACCATGGCAGGGCGGCAACAGCTTCCGTGGTTTCCTTGAAAACATCCGCAAGGAAACCCTCGCCCTCGTCCCCGACACCTCCGAACGCGCGACCCTCGACACCCTCTCCAGCAAAAAGGAAGGCGTCGTCGCCCAGGATTTCCCGCCGCCCAAGGGCCCCGGCCAGGACTATTCGGTCGACGAAGTGCTCCAGCTCGCCGGCGCCGGACTGAAGGGGCGCAGCTTCGAAAACGGCCGCAGCCTCTTTCATGCCGCAGCCTGCTACTCCTGCCACCTCTTCGTCGGCACCGGCGGCGGCGCGGGTCCCGACCTCACCGGCTCCGCCTCCCGCTATTCCGTTCGCGACCTGCTCGAGAACATCATCGACCCGTCCAAGGTCATCTCCGATCAGTACGGCAGTGAGCAGATCGAACTAGCCGACGGCTCCACCCTCATCGGCCGCGCTTACGAGGAAGACGGCCGCATCCACGTGGTGTTCGATCCGCGCAACCCCGACGAGAAGGAAAGCGCGGAGCTTTCCAAGGTGAAGTCCCGCCGACCTTACTCGGTCTCCCTGATGCCCAACGGTCTGCTGAATTCCATGAACCCCGACGAGGTCCTGAACCTGCTCGCCTACATCCAGTCCGCCGGCGATCCCAACCACGCCTCTTTCAAGAAGTAGCGCCGGCACCGGCGCCGGCACCGGCCGGAGAACGTGTGAAACAGATCGTCATCCTCGGCGGCGGCGTCATCGGACTTTCAGTCGCCTACTTTTGCTCGCGCCGAGGGATGAGCGTCATCCTGGTGGAACGGCATCCCGAAGCCCGGGATGGCTGTTCCTTTGGCAACGCCGGAATGGTCTGTCCCAGCCATTTCGTGCCCCTGGCCGCCCCCGGGATGGTCGCCCTCGGCCTGAAATGGATGTGGAACCCCAAGTCGCCGTTCTACATCAAGCCGCGGCTCGACGCCGATCTGCTGTCGTGGGCATTCAAGTTCTGGCGCTCCGCCAACGCCCGCCACGTCGAACGCGCCTCCCCGCTCCTCCGGGACCTCGGTCTCGCGAGCCGCGCGGCCTTCGTGGAACTGGCCCGGTCTCCCGACGTTGATTTTGGCTTCGTCCAGAATGGCCTCCTGATGCTCTGCAAGACTCAGCATGCCCACGACGAGGAAGCCCTCATGGCCGAGAAAGCGCGCGCGCTCGGAATCCCCGCCGAAATCCTCGACCGCCGCCAAACCACCCAACTCGACCCTGACGTCACGATGGACATCGTGGGGTCGGTCTACTTCCCCAAGGACTGCCACCTCGCGCCGCATCGCTTCATGGAATCACTTCAGTCCGAAGCGACCCGCGCCGGA
>JBBQIU010000787.1:0-2415 GCA_038325245.1 Verrucomicrobiota bacterium | reverse complement strand
AACAATCCGCCGTGATCACTGGGGAGTACGCTCTCGACGCTTCCTGGGCTCTCGATGCCACCTTCGGTTACACTTGGGTCGACACCTCCGCTTTCGGGGGGGCCGAAACCGACGAGGAACTCACCGACTCCCACGTCGGCGTTCGCTGGCGTTTCCTCGACGAGCACCGGGCGTCCTCCTCCTGGTTCCCGACACTCACCCTCCGCGCCGGCGGAATCATTGCCGGAACCTACGATGAGGGACTCCCTTTCTCCGGGGGGGGATGGCGCTAACGGCGGTGAATTCTCGCTCCTGCTTGGCAAGGCCCTCTTCGACAACGGATTCGGCGTTTACGGCAACGCCGGTTACCGCGTCCGTGAAGATCCGGTCCCCGACGAGTTCTTAGGCTCGTTCGGCATGTTCCAATCCGTCGGCTCGTTTACCCTCAGCACCGGCTATCGCCACACCCAGAGCGTGAGCGGCATGAATATCGGCGACCCCGGTTTCACGTTCCCAGAACTCAAGGAGGTCACTCAATTGCTCGAATTCGGCGCAGGCTTTCGCGATCCCGGGGGCCGCTACTACCAGCTTTTCGGCGCGGTCAGCGTCGATGGCCAGAATACCGGAGACAAACTCATCTTCGGCGTCTCGTTCACGTTCGGGTTCTGATCTCCCATCCCCCATCCGTCCCGACACCACCCGATCCCCCCTGAGATCTCCTTCATGATCCCATGCGCCGCGAATGAACGCCTCCCGCACGTCTTACTCTTCCCTCGTCTCGGCGCCTTCGCGCTACTCGCCATCGTCGTCACCGTCGTCGTCAGTTCGCTCATCACCTACCGTTTCGCGAAGGCCTCCCTGGAGCAGGTGCTCTCGTCCGAACTCTTCGCCATCGTCAATTCAAAGGCCCCTCAAATCGACGGGGTTCTCCTCGACCTGATCCGGAGCGATAGCCAGGGCGGCTTTTCGGGTCAGGACGAATTCGAGGAGATTCGCCGAACGCTCGTCAACCTCCGCCTCGCCAATGCCCTCGATCCGGGGCAAGGCAGTCCCCTTTACATCGTGCGCAGGGCCGACGGCGCCACCAACGAGCTCGAATTGGAGTTCGTGGTGATGACCGACAAGGACGCTTCCGGACGCTTCTTCGTCGGTAATCATTACTCTGGCTTTCCCTACCTCCTCCCAGGCCTTCGCGGCACACCCGCCACCTCCGGCATCTACGAGGATTCGGAGGGCATTTGGATCTCCGCCGCCGCCCCCATCCGCACCCGCGACGGAACGGACACCGCCGTCCTCCAGGCGGATCGCCCCGTCAATTTCTTCTACGCCGAGGCACGCCTCGCAGCCACCCGAGTCCTCATCGGCGCCGGCATCAGCGTCGTCGTCGCCGCCGGAATCGCCCCTCCTCGTTGCCCGGAGCCTGGCCCGGCCCATCCAACAACTGGCCCGCGCTGCGGGACTGCTCGGCGAAGGTCAGCTCGGCCACCGCGTCGAGATCATCCGCAATGATGAAATCGGCGATCTGGCCAATAACTTCAATCGCATGGCCGCCCAAGTCCAGCAGGCCCGCGACCGGATCGAAACCCAGAAAACCGAGCTCATCGAAGCCTACCAACAGGCCCAGGCCGCCAGCCTCGCCAAGAGCGAGTTCCTCGCCACCATGAGCCATGAGATTCGCACCCCAATGAACGGGATCCTCGGCTTCACAAGTCTCCTCCTCGAAACCCATCTCACCGGCGAACAACGCGGCTACGCCGAAATCGTCCAGCAAAGCGGCAACAGCCTCCTCACCGTCATTAACGACGTCCTCGACCTCTCCCGGATCGAAGCCGGCAAACTCACCCTGGACCGCGCGCCCTTCGTCCTCCATGAAGTCGCCGAGGCCGTCGTCGACCTTCTCGCCGTCAACGCCCACGCCAAGGACCTCGAGATTACACTCTGGATCGACGAAGGCATTCCCCACAACCTCCAGGGGGACGCCGCCCGCCTGCGTCAGATCCTCCTGAACCCGGTCGGCAACGCCGTGAAGTTCACCGAACGAGGCGAGGTCAATGTTCGAATCCTCCCCGCCGGCCCCATCTCCGACGGCCTCATCCCGGTCCGATTCGAGATCGCCGATACCGGAATCGGCATTCCCGAATCCAAACAGGCCGGACTTTTCCAACCCTTCACCCAGGCCGACAGCTCCCATACCCGCCGCTTCGGCGGCACCGGCCTCGGTCTCGCCATCTGCCAGCGCCTTGTCAAACTCATGCAGGGTCGCCCGGGCCGCTGGTGCCCGGGTTGTTATCGAACCTCAGCGCGGTGACGGCGCCGCCGCCGCCCGGGGACTTCTTCACGTACCCACCGACGCCACCTGGGTCCTCTTCATCTCCGCCGACAACAGCGACCGCTTCGAACCCGGCGAACTCCCAGCCTGGCAGGCCGCCGTCGATG
>JBBQIU010000786.1:0-2416 GCA_038325245.1 Verrucomicrobiota bacterium | reverse complement strand
CGCCACTCAAGGCCCCATTGAATACAGGCTCGGCACCCAAACGTGGCGTACGCGTCGGGCTGAGAAACCTCCCTCGGTTCCGATTCTGATTCTGGTCAACCGCCAGACCCGCCAAGCCGCGGAAGTCCTGGCCTCTGCGGCTCGTTCCAGCACTTCCAGGTCCCTCATTGTCGGTACCAACACCGCCGGCCAGGCTCGCGCGTACCGCCCCGTCGCCATGACCGATACCCTGACGCTGCAGGTCGCCGGTGACCCCCTCCTCCTTCCCGACAGCTCCGAGTTCCCGTCCTCGGGACTCAAGCCCGATCTCGTCCTGACCATTCCCGAGGCCGACGAACGCGCCTACGCGGTGGATGAATACCGTCGTGTCGCCCCGGGCCAGCCCAAGGTCGCGTCCGGGTCAGGACGGCTGAATGAAGCCGAACTGGTTCGACGCCGACGGTTGCCCCGATCGCCCTTCGAGGATTCCCTTTCCCACGCCTGGCCCCGCCCTCGCGGCTCGGTGGATGCCGACGCCCCGCAATCCGGGACAATTGAAGCCGCAGGGTCGGTTGGAACGGTTCAGGACCCCGCCCTGGCGTTGGCCCTGGACTTGATCGCGGGATACGCCGCGGACGCCTCGGTCCCCTCGGCGCCGGGGAATTCCCGTTGACGCCACTACAGCCCGCCAACAATTTCCGCGCCGCCAAGCTGGCATGAAGACCATTCTATTCGTATGCACCGGCAATATCTGCCGCAGCCCCATGGCTGAGGGTCTTTTCCGGCACCTCACGGCCCGGATGGGCGGCCGCTACCGGGCCCTGTCCGCGGGAGTTGCGGCTGTCGACGGCATGGCGCCGAGCGGCCACGCCATCCAGGCGCTGCGGGAGCTGGGCATCGACATCACCCGGCAGAGAAGCCGTGCGCTCAGTGAGCGCCTGATCCGCGAAGCCGACCTGATCTTCGGGATGACCCACGGTCACGCCCACGCGGTCTCCATGATGTACCCGGACGCCGCCCGAAAAACGTTTGTGCTCCGTGAGTTCGACGACACCCTCGAAGCGTTCGAGAAGGATATTGCCGACCCAATCGGCGGTTCGTATTCGGTGTACCTCCGCTGTCGCGACGAGATCGAGCAAGGGATTTTTAGTATGTTGAAGCACCTGCAACAGACCGAGAACGCCGTCGCCACCGCGCCCGCGTCCACCCCTTTGTCCATCGCCTTCGGTTCCGACCACGCCGGATTCGACCTCAAACAGGCGATGATCAAGCACGTGATGTCGTCGGGCATGCCCCTTGAGGACTTCGGGGCCCAGTCTCTGGCCTCCACCGATTACCCGGACTATGCACAGCCCGTGGCGCTCGCCGTGGCGGAAGGCCGAGCCGACGTCGGCATCCTCGTCTGCGGAACCGGCATTGGCGTCTGCATCGCCGCCAACAAAATCCCTGGAATCCGCGCGGCACTGTGCACGACCGAGGAAATGGCCCGGCTGGCCCGCGCCCATAACAACGCGAACGTCCTGTGCCTTGGCGGCCGCGTGTTGAGCGTGGAAGCGGCGCGCGCCATCGTCACCGCCTTCCTGGAGACGTCCTTTGAAGCGGACGGCCGCCACGCCCGGCGTGTCGCCAAGCTCGAATCCTTCTCCACCAGCCTGTCCGCCGTCGACCCGGAGATCGCCCAGGTAATCGGTCATGAAAGGCGTCGCCAGCAGGAGAACATCGAACTCATCGCGAGCGAAAACTTCACGAGCCACGCCGTCATGGAGGCACAAGGCTCGGTGCTGACCAACAAATACGCGGAAGGCTATCCCGGAAAGCGGTGGTACGGGGGCTGCGAATATGTCGACGAGGCCGAACAACTGGCCATCGACCGCGCCAAGTCACTCTTCGGAGCGGAGCACGCCAACGTCCAACCTCATTCCGGTTCGGGCGCCAATATGGCCGTCTATTTCGCCTTCCTGAAACCGGGCGACAAGATGCTGACCATGGACCTCTCCCACGGCGGCCACCTCACGCACGGCAACAAGGCGAACTTCTCCGGCAAGTTCTTCGAAATCGTCCACTACGGCGTCCGGAAGGAAGACGAACGCATCGATTACGATCATCTCGCCGCCCTGGCCCGTGAACATCGGCCCCGGATGATTACCGTCGGCGCCAGCGCCTACCCTCGTAATATCGACTTTGAACGCCTCAGCCTCATCGCCGGCGACGTCGGTGCCCTGCTCCTGGCGGACATCGCCCACATCGCCGGACTGGTCGCCTCGGGATTGCACCCGAGCCCCGTGCCCCACGCGGATTTCGTCACCACAACCACCCACAAGACGCTTCGCGGTCCGCGCGGCGGATTGGTCCTGTGCAAGGCGAAGTACGCGAAGGAAATCGACTCCTGCGTTTTCCCCGGCATCCAGGGTGGTCCGCTGATGCACGTGATTGCGGC
>JBBQIU010000785.1:0-2419 GCA_038325245.1 Verrucomicrobiota bacterium | reverse complement strand
GGAGCGCCGGCGGGCAGGTTCCGAGTGAGCCCGGCCTGTCTTCGGATCCCACTCGTGGCGGCGGTCTCGGACGCGGCTCGGGCCTGGGCACCCGGGGGGCAGGCCCCCAGGGAATGAACCGCGTGCGCGACGACCGCGCCGGCGTGCCGGAGTGGACCGTTGACGCCGCGTTTCGTCCTGAAGCGTTCACCTTCGCCCGGCTCCGCTACCGATCCAACCGGGGAGGCGGCTGGCGCGTCGACTACCCGGGAGCAGATCTGAATTTTTCGTACCGCATCGAGCGCCTCAGTTCGATCAAGGCGGACCCCGAGGGCATCGTGCTGGACATTGATGATCCGCGCCTTTTCGACCACCCGTTCGCCTTTATCGTCGATCCGCGCAGCATCTCGCTCAGTAGCGACGAGGCTCAGATTCTCCGACGCTACCTGCTGAACGGCGGATTTCTCATGATCGACGACTTCTGGGGTCAGCGTATGTGGGACCACCTTATGAGGGAGTTCTCAAAGGTGTTTTATGATCGGAAGTGGATCTCGCTCCCCCTTGACCACCCGATCTTCAACTTTCCCTTTAAACTCAAGGAAAAGCCCCAGGTTCCGAGCGAGGACTCCGCCCACGCCACCAAGGACGAACCCGGGCTCCGTCGGACCTGGGAATTCGAGATCACCTGGGAGGAACCGCAGCCCCCGGACTACCGCGCCTTTCTCGACGACAAGGGCCGCATTGCCATGCTCGTCTGCCTGAACACCGACCTGAGCGACGGCTGGGAAGAGGAGGGCATCAGCCCCTGGTTCTTCGAGAACTACTCGGAGAAGCATTCCTTCCCCATGGGAATTAACATTGTCGTTTACGCCATGACTCACTGAGGGGTGGGTGGTGAGTGGGCTGGGTCCGGAGTCACGGAGTGGTGAACGGCTCCTTGTCTAACTGGACTTCACGTCCGCCCTGGAGGCGTTTGATCTCGTTGGCGGCGCGGGCGACATCTTCGCGGGAGAGCAGGACCGTGACGTCGACGGCCATTTTCGAGCTGGCGCCCGGGGCGAGTCGTGGGACACGGCCGGCGAGTCGCTCGATGCGGCGGTTGAAGGGGAAACTGGTTCCAGGTTCCAGGCCGGTCACGTAGCCCTCCTCGGTGGCCGCGAGATTTTTCCAGAGGGTGAAGTACGGGAGTTGTTCGATGGAAAACCCCATGGCGACGCCGCGTTCAGCACGGGCGCTTTGGAGCATGACGAGAGATCGGCCGGTGCTGTCCGCGGCTGGTTCGATGCAGTAAACCTGTTCGACGAAGCCCTTGGCGGGTCCGGAGTATTCGGCGAAGCGCTCCACGTCGCGGGCCGCGTGGGCATTAAAGGGCGTCACGCGACGGACCGCTCCGACAAAACGGCTCCCGGCCTGCAAGAGGGGCGCGCCGAAGTTGCAGTGATAGATCATCTGGAATTCCTGTTCGTGGGCGCCGTGATTGGTCAGGGAATCCTCGATTCGGAACGTCGTTGACCCCGGGACGGTGGAGACTTCCGTCCAGAGTTCGAGCTTCGGCCCGTAGAACATGCGTTCGTCGACGCGACCCCGGACGCGAAGTCGGAAGGGTGGGGTGGGGTCGACAACGATTTCGACCTCGCTGGCGGGGAGGTTGCCCACGCGACCGTGGAGGGTGAGGGACATCTCGGCCCTGTCGCCGGTGTTGTTGATGAAGGAATCTTTGCCGGGGTGTCCGGCCCATTCCAGGCCGCAGCGGACCATCCATTCATTGAAGCCCTCGAGCCATCCGAGACCTCCGCGGCTTTCGAGGTTGATGGTGTTGGGATGGACTACTTCCTTCACTGGAGACTCCCAGCCGAGGCGGACATCACCGGCGGTCGCCTCGAGGATCCCCATGCCGCGGGTCGGGATGACCGTGAAAGTCAGCACGCCATTGTCGACCACGATAACATCGACGCCTTCCTGGCGGCCCCCGTGGAGTGTGAGTTTCCGGATGCTCCAGGGCGTCGGGGCGCCCAGGTCCCGGTGGGTGAGGGTCCATTGGTCCGTTCGGATGCCGCGGGCGGCGCTGGTAATGACGTGGCGGAAGGGTTCGGCACCGGAGGCGGCGAGGGAAGCGGAGGCAAGAATCATGACGAGAAGCGGCTTCATGGTGAGGGGTGCAGCAGGATGGGGATGGGACGCGGGTGGGTGTGGAGTTTGAACCGGGTGCCGGGGACGGGACAACTCTGGAAGCATGTCAGTCAGGCGGGACACCTGCCGTCAGGGGAACGGAAGCGAGAGGCGGGTTAAAACCGTGCTTGCTTCGGCTCAAGTGAATCAGTTATTTCTGTCGTGACAGAAATTAAGGAAACGATGAGCGCCCTGAGTCCAGTTCAACAGAAGTTCATCCTTCACTGGGGGGAGATGGGGACTAGGTGGGGCATCAATCGGACGGTCGCGC
>JBBQIU010000784.1:0-2423 GCA_038325245.1 Verrucomicrobiota bacterium | reverse complement strand
TATCGTTTAAGCCAGGAAAATGAAGTGTCGGCGACGAACACACGGCACATTTCCGTTTGATTCCGGAGGTGAGCGAGGAGGCTGAACCGGGCGCCGTGCCGTTGTTGAAGCCGGAAGATTTCTCCGGGGTCGAGTCCGAGCAGGTTCCGGCCATTCCAAGGCCCGTGATCATCGCGGGTCTTGGGATAGTTCTTCTTGAACCAGGCCGGGAATCGTTCGTTGACCAGGAGATTGATCTCGAAGTGGAGATGGGCCCGTTCCCGGGCGATGGAGGTACGGGTATTCGTGGTCCGGCCTAGGATTCCGAGTGTTTCGCCGGCATTGACCGATTTTCCGGACTCCAGGTCGCGTCGCACCTCACGGAGGTGGGCGTACAATGTGAACACCGGGAGGCCCTCGATCTGATGGCGGAGGACGACGTAGATTCCGTAATTGGAGAGTTCGGCCTTCCGACTGACGTAGGCCACTTCGCCGGCTGCGGCGGCACGGACCTCATCTGTGGGTTCGCCGCGACGGTCCCTGCGGATGGCGAGGATGTCGACGCCCTCATGCATCTGGGTGCCTTCGGAGCGGACGCAGCCAAACTGGCCAGCGGTCCACGGTCGGCCCGGGGTGGGTGCGAAGAACGCCGGTTCCCCGCCAGCCTCCAGGATCGCGCGGTTATTCGTGGGCAGGACGAAGGGTTGGCCGGGTGCGACGGGAGCCGTTGCGACGAGAAGAACGATGATCGCCAGGGCTTGGAGGAAAGTGGGAATGCGGTCCATGGCACTACCGCTGAAGGTGGGTCGAGAATTGGGGGCGGGGTTAGTTGAGCCACTGTTTTCTGTTCCGTTCCACGGTCTCGTTGAGTCCCTTGACGAGGCGGTCCATCTCATCGCGCGACGCATCGGGGGTGAAGACGAGTTTGCCATCGCCAATGCGACGGCGGATGAGGGGCGCGGCGACCCATCGGCCGCCGTCGTCGAGATCGGTCATGATGAGGAGGTGACGTCCGGCGGCGGCGGACGTGTAGGCTTCGAGGATCCGGGTGCCGAGACTGTTGAACTTGATCTGAACCTGAAAGCTTTCCCGTTGATCCAGGAGGGTCGCCGCCTCGATGTGGACCTCATTGAGGATCGCAAGCTTTTCGACTCTGAACTTCATGGGAGACGAACGGCCGACGACGGCCGGGAGACTGCGTTCATCGATATCGTGCTTGGTCTCGACGTAGACGCGCAGGCTCTTGAGTAGCTTGGGTTTCTTCTCTTTTTTGGACTTCTTCGGCGCGGTCTCCGTTCCGCCCGTGTTGGCGGACTCGGCGGCCATGGAATGGATCGGCGCGGCGAGGAGCAGCGCGAGCACGAGAAGTGTGTTGAACCAAGGCACGGAGACTTGCATAGTGCGGGGCCAGCCAAACGGAGGCTGGCTTGTTTTGTAAAGATCGATATGGGCAAACAGCACAACAAAGTACAGAAGCGGCGTCGTCGTGAACGGTATGTTCGTCGGAAGGGCGACGCCCGGAAGACCGTGGATCCCAAGGCGGAGAAGCCGGCGGCGGGGGCCTGAGAGCCTGTCTGAAAACTCTTCGGGCGGCGGCTCCTTTGGGCTCACCCTTCGTTGGCTCGGCCGTCACAGGCCGCTGCGGGGATGCTCGGGCCTCGCCGCCTCGGGCGCACCCAAAATCCCTCGCCGCACGACCCCACTCACTTTTCAGACAGGCTCTGAGGGGGAATCGATCCAGTCCTGTCCTGAAGTGACGCGCGCGAAGAATACGCGCGTAGACGGAAGGTGCGCGGGAAGTACAAAGGCTCGGAAACGAGTTCTCGTGCGCCCTTGAACGGGGCACCCCATGGTGAGGGCAGTAGGAGTTCCCGAATGCATGGAATTTCCCAGATTCTTTCCCCCCCCGTCGCGCTTTCGCGCAAAGCCTCCTGATTTCAAATGAACCGTTCCGCTGAGGTTGATTAGCCGCTGCTTCTGCGGTTGGGTCAGCCGATGTGCGGGGGTGTGACGGGTCCGCGACGGGGGCCAGCGGGGAGGCCGGAGTTGTTCACGAGTTGTTCCCAAGGTTGTGGAGGGTTCTTCACGGGCGTGCCGTGCGTCCGACACCGGGTTGGAACAGACCTCAGGGACATCGGGGTTGATCGGGCACTGCTTTCCAGCCCGCCGTCCTTGACTTCACCTGCTAGTGGCCCAGATTTTCCGCCACGCATTCTAATACTTGGTGATGAAACCGCAGCCGCCACGCCCTCCGTCGGAATTCCCTGATTTCAATCGTCGTGACTTCCTAAGGGGGTCATCGGTGGCAACGCTCGCCGCGCTGGTTGGCGGCACGCCATTGATAGCCCCGACCGCGAGGGCGGCGGAAGGCGAAGCCAAGCTGGCGGGCACCAAAACCCAGTCCGGTAAGGCGGTGAAGCTGGCGGTGGTGGGATGCGGGGTTT
>JBBQIU010000783.1:0-2424 GCA_038325245.1 Verrucomicrobiota bacterium | reverse complement strand
GTGACGTCGGCGACCTATCGGCAGTCCTCGCAACACCGCGTTGAGGCGGCGGAGGTCGATCCGGAGAACCGGTTGTGGTGGAAGTATCCGCGGCGCCGGTTGGAAGGAGAGGCGATCCGAGACGGCCTGTTGGCGGTGTCGGGACGGCTGAATCCAAAGCTTGGTGGGCCCAGCGTGTTTCCGGAGCTTCCAAAGGGTTTTGAGAGCCGCGGCGGTTGGCCGGTGTCGGCGGACGCGTTGGAACGGGATCGGCGGAGCATCTACGTCTTTGTGCGCCGGAACACGCGGTATCCGATGTTCGAGACGTTCGACATGCCGGACACGCACGAGAGTTGTGCGCGGCGGAATGTCACCACGAGCCCGGTCCAGGCGCTGGCGTTGCTGAACAGCACGGTCACTCTGGATCTGGCCCGAAGCTTTGCGGCGCGGGTGCTGGGGGAGGCGGGCACGGATCCGGTCCGGCAGGTGGAGTCGGCGTGGCGCTGGGCCTGGTCCCGTTTGCCGGATGACGAGGAACTCCACGAGGCCCTTAATTTTCTGTCGGCGCAGCGTGACGTGCTGATGGCCACGGCGGAGTCGAAGGGATCCCTTGCGGCGTCGCCTCATCCGCTAGCCGAGAGTCATCGGGCGTCCGCGGAGGCACTCACGGACCTCTGCCATGCGTTAATGAACGCGAATGAATTTGTTTACCTGAACTAAGTTCGTGCCTCCGTCGTTCCGTCGCCCGTTGAACAGTGGGGCGGCTGAAGGGGGCCCAATCATGCGTCCACCTTGTGGCCAAATATTTTCGCCGCGGTCGCGGCGGGACTTCCTGCTCCGATCCGGAGCTGGATTCGGGTCGGTGGCGCTTGCGTGGCTTTTGCATCGGGACGGGATGACGGCGCGGGCGGCGGCGACGACGTTTGATCCCTTGAAGCCGTTGGCGGAACGGCCTCCCCACGCGCCGGCGCGGGCAAAGTCCGTGATCTGGCTGTTCATGGAGGGCGGGCCCAGTCATCTGGACCTTTTCGATCCGAAGCCGGTGTTGCAGACGATGTCCGGTCAGGAGATGCCCGCGAGTTTCGGGCGGCCGCTCACGGCGATGGGAACGGCCGGGAACACGCTGATGGGCACGCGGCGGACGTGGGCCCGGCACGGCCAGAGCGGGCTTTGGGTGAGCGACTGGTATCCCGAGATTGCCAGGCACGCGGACGATCTCTGTGTCGTACGTTCCTGTCATGCCGACGGCCTGAACCATGTGGGGTCCGTGTGCCAGATGAACACGGGCGACATCCTCGCGGGCCGGCCTTCATTGGGGGCCTGGACGACGTACGGATTGGGAAGCGCCAATGAGAATCTCCCTTCGTTCGTGGTTCTCGCCGACGGAGGGGAAGTCCTCGGGGGACCGAAGAACTGGAGTTCCGGGTTTCTGCCCGCGGTATTTCAGGGCACCCAATTGCGAAACAGTGATCCGCCGATCTTCCACCTTGCGCCCCCGCCAGAGATAGGGGACCGGCAGCAGCGGGCGAAGCTGGACTTCATCGCCGGTCTGAATCGCCGGTATGCACGGGACAAGGCGGAGGACACGGAGTTGGCGGCGCGACTCGACTCCTACGAACTCGCCTACCGGATGCAGACGGCGGCGCCGGAGGCGGTGGATCTGAGCCGGGAGACCGCTGCGACACGTAAACTGTATGGGTTGGACGACGACGTGACGCGATCGTATGGCCGGTTGTGTTTGATGGCGCGGCGGCTGGTGGAACGGGGCGTGCGATTCATCCAGTGCTATTCCGGCAGCGGCAGCGCGTGGGACGCCCATACGAACATCGAGGCGAACCACGGGAAGATGTGCCGGCAAACCGACGTTCCGATCGCCGGACTGCTGGCGGATCTCAAGTCCAGGGGACTGCTGGACGACACGCTCGTCGTCTGGGGGGGCGAGTTTGGGAGAACGCCTTTCAACGAGAAGGGCAATGGTCGCGACCACAACCCCTGGGGATTCACGACGTGGTTCGCGGGGGGCGGCACGAAGCGCGGCACGGTGGTCGGTTCGACCGACGAACTCGGGCTGCGCGCGGTCGAGAACAGGGCCCACGTGCACGACCTGCACGCGACCATCCTTCATTTGCTCGGGCTGGACCACGAGAGACTGACCTACCTCCACAACGGGCGCGACGAACGCGCAACGGTCAACGCCGGCTACGTCATTGGGGAGGCACTGGCATAGGGCGCGACATGATGAGGACTTTGCGACAGATGCTGGCGGGGATCGCGGCGTTGGCCGGTTGGGGATGTTTCCCGGCGTCGGCGGAGCCACGGCCACATCTGGAGCTACAATCGCCACCGGAGCCTGCGTCGGTGTCTTTTCGCAACGAGGTCATGGCTGTGTTGTCCAAGGCGGGTTGCAGCGCCGGGGCCTGCCATGGCAACGCCAGCGGCAAGGGT
>JBBQIU010000782.1:0-2426 GCA_038325245.1 Verrucomicrobiota bacterium | reverse complement strand
CGTTTGGGAGTTTCGACTGGCGCGTCACCTTGTTCGATGCCGAGGCCGGCGGAAAGCCGGTGGGACCGATCAATACCAACCTGGCCGTGGCGACAGTGGGCGGAGTATTCACGACGGCGCTTGATTTCGGTCCGAAGGCCTTCCTGGGTGACAAACGCTGGATCGAGTTGGCGATCCGGCCGGCGGGCGTGGGGGATTTCACTCCGTTGGCTCCTCGACAGCCGATCTCGCCCTCGCCGTATGCCATTTATGCAACGACTCCGGAAGGGGCGGTGGGGCCTGCGGGACCCGCGGGGCTCCCGGGAATCGTCGGTCCAGTGGGACCCGCAGGGCCCCTCGGGCCAGCGGGTCCCGCCGGCCTCGTGGGACCCGCTGGCGCTCCCGGCCCCCCGGGCTCAGGCAGCGGTTGGAGCCTTCAGGGAAACTCCGGCACCAATCCCGAGCTCAACTTCCTCGGTACGACGGACTCCGTTGCACTGGTCCTGCGGGCGGGCAACCAGCCCGCGTTCCGGCTTGAGGGCCAGGCCTCCGGAGTGCGCATCATTGGCGGTCGCGACAACTCCGTGAATGCAGGTTCGACAAATTCGGCGGTCCTGAGTGGCCGGCTGAACACGATCGCCACGCGGGCGCATGAGTCACTGATCCTCGGGGGGGTCAGCAATGACCGATTGCAGGCCGATCTGGACGAGCTTCGGAACCTCGTGCGCGGCCTCGTTGAAGCGCGAAAGGGGGATCAATGAACGGCTGGATCTGGAAGCTGGGGCGGCTCGCAGCGTGGGTTGCTCTTCCGGCCCTCGCCTTCGGCTTGACAGCTTGGGGACAGGCGGTCGGTGGCGCGTTCCGGCTCACGGGGCATGTCGTCGGAGGTGGCGGGTCGTCGCAAGGCGGAATTTACGTGCTGCGCGGTGCGGTATCGCAGGCGGCAGCCGGCTTCTCGGCCAGTGAGATCGTTTCAGGCGAGCCCGTGCCCGAGTTTCGTGCGGTGGGCGGATGGATTGGCACCCTCCCCGCTGGGCCGTTGCGACCCCCGAAAATGAAGGTTCTCTTCACGGCCGACAAGCTGGCGGAGCTGTCCTGGGACGTCGACATCGCCGGGTACGTCCTGGAGTTTTCCAGTTCGATCGGACCGGATGCAAACTGGCAGGCGGTGGACCCCCAGCCGACGGTCTCGAGTTTCACCACGCCGTGCCAGCAGCCGGCGCGGTACTTCCGATTGCGCGGGCTTCAGTAGGCCGTCACTTCGTCATCGCGGGCCGGGGGCGCGGTTTGTAGAGCGCGAGCACGTCGGTTTGGTGGCGATTGCCGTGGCGATGCCCGCCGTTCTTGGCGTGGGTGAAGTAAGGGCTGTCGGCCCCGTCCGACGGGATGCCGGTCTTCACCTCTTCCACCAATTCCGCGACACTGTGGAGGATCCGGGTCGGTTGGTAGACATAGTCGCCGACGTCCTCGAGTTGGGTGGAGCCCGTCAGGACCAGAGCCTTCAATACGGATAACCGAATGCGGAGGAAGGGGATGATGGATTCTCAGGAGTGCGCCTCGCCCGTTTTTTCGCCCTTCGGGGGATCGGTGGACTTGGGAAGGCGATCCCGTCCTTCCAAGTCTCTGCGTTCCCTGCGTTCTTTGTGGCAAATCCCTGCCACCTCCCAGTCCGGCGCTCATGTCCGTCGCAGTCACATGGGCCTGGAGGCCTGCCCGTTTGGACTTAGACCACAGGGAACGCAAAGAGCGCAGGGAAGGAAACGAGAGAGCCCGGTTCCTCCGAAGCGGCACGGACACTTCAGCGGCGTTGCGAAGAGAAGCTCCATGTTGTTGAGCCGAAAAGACGGAGGAAGAATCGGGTCCCGAAGGATGAATCCGACGACCCAGAAGAACACGAAGAGCATTCCCAAGCGTCTCCTCTCCGCTCGGGGAGGTCGCGAATGCCGCCACGTCCTGGTTTTCGCCAAACATCTTCAGGTTCTGGACCTCTGATTCTCGAAGGACGCGTCCTGGAAAAGTCGCTGTCGTACTAGATTGCGGTTGAACTCGAGCGCGGGGCTGCGCAGCGTCGGAAAAGACCGCATGAATCGAGTTTCCTTGAAGTCTGCCTTGGCGAGGGTCCAGGGATTGGGTGATCGGTGGCGAGGTTGGGGCTTTTCTTTGTGCACAGCATGGCTGATGGCCGTGTCTTTTGGATTCAACCTGGAAGGGCTGGCGGCTCCGATCTCGTTCAGCAGGGAAGTCCGACCCATCTTGTCGGAGCACTGTTATGCGTGCCATGGACCCGACGAGAAGACGCGCAAGGCGGGTCTGAGATTGGATCAGGAAGGAGAGGCTCGGTCGGCGCTCAAGTCCGGGGCGCGCGCCGTGGTTCCCGGGGATGTGGTCGCGAGCGCCTTGATACATCGCGTGCTTGAGCAGGACCCCGATGAGGTCATGCCTCCGCC
>JBBQIU010000781.1:0-2430 GCA_038325245.1 Verrucomicrobiota bacterium | reverse complement strand
CATCTACGCCCCTTGGTTGAATAAACCTCGGGGCATTTGTCGAGGCGCTGGATCGCGGGGTGTGAAGGGCGGATAAGAATGTCCGCGCTCCCGCGGCGATGGCTTCCATTCACGCGGAGTCCGCCGGACGGGACGCCTGCCGCCACGGTGTCACTTCGACACGAGCCCCGATTCCTCAATCTTGAGGTCGGCCCAGTAGCCGTACTCCCAAGACCAGTTGTTGGCGGCGTTCTCCAATCGGAGCTTGACCGTTCGGCCTGAGAAGGCCTTGAGGTCGACAGAAACGGTCCGCCAGCGCGGGGAGTCGTGGTCGACGAGGGACTCGTGAATCGGCTTGCCGTCGGCCAGGACCCGGAGATTCCAGTCTCCCTGGTCGTGGGCCGCCACGGCCACCCGGAGGGCAAAGGACCGGTCTGCCGGAATCACCAGCGTCCGTTCCAGCGCGGCCGGCTTCTCACCGTTGAAAGGATGGGTCAGCAGCACGTTGGCCCTGCCGTGATACTCGGGCAGTTTGGAAGGCGATCCTTCGAAGTCGGGCGCGATCAACCGCCACTCGGGGTTCCAGAGCGCCAGGGATTCCCGGTCGGTGACGGTTGTCGCCGCATTGGCGGAGGCCTGCCCCCCGGTGTGGCTCAATCGCTCCCGCTTGTCCGGGGTCAGCGGGCCTTCCTGGGGTGGGGCGAGGATGTACCAAAGCATGTTGCGAAGGTCGGCGTCCGGCATCTCCCCAAGACCCTCGGGCATGACGGAGCTTTCGAGCATGCGCCGGCTTCGAATGTCGGTCTTGCCGATGACTTCCTCCTTTCCGCCACTGAGGAGGAGGCGCACGCGGGCGTCGGTATCTTCGACGAGTCGCCCGGCGACGACACGGTCGTCCCGGGTTTCGATCTCGACCTGTTCGTAACCCGCGCCGATGACCTGGTTCGGGTCGAGGATGTTCCAGAGAAGGGAATCGAGGGAGGAACGTCCGACACCGGTGAGGTCGGGACCGACGATCTGGCCTTCGGCGTGAAGTTTGTGACAGACGAGGCAGACGCGTTCGGTGACTTCGCGGCCGGCTTGGAGGTCAGGTTCACCGGTGAGGGCGACCCTTCGTTTGGCGGCGACGAGGGCGGTCTTGTCGGCGTCGGACTCGCGGAATCGGCCGATGGCAATCTTCGCCTGTTCGCGGACGTCATTGTCGCGATTGTTGACGAGGTTGCGAATGACGGCGGGTCCGAAGTCGCTGGCGGAGATGCGGCCAGCCTTGACCTCGGCAAGCAGCGGTAGGGCCCAACGACGGCGGGAGGCCATGGCGTTGGCGGCGGCGGTGCGGGCGCCGATGGAGAGGGTCTTCCAGCGGCGGAGGAGTTCGTCGGCGATTTCGTTGCCACCGAGTTCACCGAGGGCATCCAGGGCTGCGATCTGCACCGGTTCGGGGTTGTCGCTTCCCACGATGGCGAGCATCGCATCGCGTACGGAAGGGTTCTTGCTGGCTCGGGCCGTTTGGATGGCGCGGACGCGGTCAGGTACCGGGGCATTGGGATTGGCGGCGGAGACGAGCGTGGCCTTCAGGGAGGCGGCGTCGCCCCAGAGTGTGGCAAGCTGGCGGGCGGATTGGGCGACCTCGGGATGGGTGGAAGCGGCGAGACGGGAAACGACGGCGAGGGCTTCCTTGCCTGGGGCGTTTGCCTTGCCGCGCTGGCCTTCGATCAAACCGCGGAGGCCCGCTAGCAGGGGGTTGGGCGCCGATTCCGATATCTTCCCGAATGCGACGACGGCGTCGTTCAGTCGTGCGTCGTCACCGAGGTCGCAGACGCGGCGCATGATTTTGGTAAGAAGGATACCGGAGAGCGGCCACTGCTTTTCGGCGCCATCCGTCGCGTAGAAGCCGAGGGCGTGGAGGGGGTCGAAGGCGATGATGGGTTCGAGGGCCATCCAGATCATAAACGGAAGGACGGGGTCCTTCGCGTCCGAGGAACTGAACCACAATCCCGAGAGGAGTCCTCCCGTGACGGCTTCGCGGATGGGAATCGTGGGAGGGGTATTGACGGTCAATGTGCCGGAGACGAATTGGCGGGCGGCGATGGCGACGGCGAGGCGGACGCTGGGATCGGCATCCTTCGTGAGCTTGTGGAGTCGGTCGAAGGTGGCATTCAGCCAGAACCCCCGTTCGCCGGTCAACCGGGCCGACCATGCTCGGATAGCGGGTTCCTTGTCATCGGCGGCCTTGTCCAGCACGCCTTCATCCAGGCCGGCGGAGCTGTGAAGAGTCCAGAGCGCGGCGAGTCGGGCATCGAGGTTGGGACCGTCCTTGAAAAGCCTATGGAGCGCGGTTTCTCCGTGGAGGGTGTTGGCGTTGGGGAGGTCTCGACGTTCGCTGATCAGGCGCTGGGCCATGCGCCGTTGCCAGGCATTGGGGTCGGCAAGAAGTTCCACGAGTTGCTCGCT
>JBBQIU010000780.1:0-2432 GCA_038325245.1 Verrucomicrobiota bacterium | reverse complement strand
CTGGGGCGCCTGGCGCCCCGTGATCCTGCTCCCGGAATCCGCCACCCTGTGGTCCGAGGAACGCCGTCACGCCGTACTCATCCACGAACTGGGCCACATCCGGCGCTGGGATTGCCTCACCCAGCAGGTCGCCGACGTCCTTCACGCACTTGTCTGGTTCCATCCCCTCGTGTGGCTCGCCTCCCACCGCATGCGCATCGAACGTGAGTTCGCCTGCGACGACCTCGTCCTGGGCACGGGCTGGAAGGCTTACGACTACGCCGAACACCTGCTCGATCTCGCACGTTCGAAGGCGGCGATTCCCCGCCATGGAACCATTGCCATGGCCCACCCCGCCCGCCTGGGCGCGCGCGTCACCGCCATCGAGGATCCGTCCCGCCGCCGACGCCCCATGAGACCCGTTTTGTTCGCGTCCGTCTCTCTCCTGGTCCTGATGGGGGGCGGGTTTCTACCCCGCCCTCTTTCCCTGGCTCAGGTCGCGGCGCCCGCGGTCGCATTCGCGCCCCAACCGACGCCAGACGCCAAGAGCGTTGAGTCCGTGCATGAGGCGAGAATGCAGCACTTCCGGGACGCCATGGAGAAGCAGCAGCAGCGAGTGAACCAACTGACCGGAGAACTGGAAGCGATCCGTGAAGCGAACGAAATCATGGACCTGACCCTCGACAGCAACCAGGACCGCGTGCCCGAGGTCGAATCCAGCCAGCGCATCGAACGTTTCCGGGGCCAATTCCGCTCCGAGTTGGTCAAGCACACTGCCAAATTGGACCAACTGCGGGCCCTCGATCGGGACACGCTCCTGAGTGTACTTCTGACGACTCACCCCGAAGACCGCCTGCTCCAACACTTGAGTATCGCGCACGCCGACGCCGACGTGGACCTCGAGGCCCTCTACGGAGAAACCCACGAGGAGAGGGTGAGGAAGCAAATGGTCCTGGAGCTTCTCACACGAAAACTCGACGCCCGGATGAAGGGCATCCTGCAGGCCATGGAAACCGAACGCGCCACACTGAACCACGAGCTGACCCAACTGGAGAAGGAGGCAAGCGACGCGAGGAAATTCACTTTCGACCGTTTAAAGACGTACCGGGAATTCTTCGAGGCGAAACGCCGTCTCGAGAACGAGCGGCTCATGCTCGACGTCCTGAACAGAAAACTCGCCCAGGAACGGTTCGACGCCCAAGTGCCCCGAAACCCCGACATCCCCGATCTGCTGCGGGCTCGTTGACGGCGCGGTGTTCCCGAACGGCCCGGATCCCGACGCCCCCCTCGCACGCCGGGCAGATCCGCGGCAAGACTTTCATCTGGGCCCCGGTCGCCGCGGTGCCAGTCCTACAGGCCATTACCGATACCGTGACCGGCTCAGGACGGGCGGCGGGTGTCCACCGGATCGAAGTCCAAGTGAAAACGCGCGATCAGCAGGCACCCATCAAAGAACTCGAGTCCACCACCGTCTACTGACCACTGATCACCCAAGCCCCACCTCACGCCGGGTTCACGAGCACCAGGACTTCCGACGGACCGACCTCCCGGATCTCCACGTACGCGATCCCATCGGCCCGGCGTCGCACGGGGAGTTTCGAGCCGACCGGATGTCGAACCCCGTCCGGACGTCCCGCCGCCGCCGCCTGAGTGTTCGCAATCACGGTCATTGAACTCCCCGGCGGATTCAACGAGGCATCCACCAGCACGTCGCCGCCCCGCAACGCGGTCCCATGGCCGTTGACGACG
This sequence comes from Verrucomicrobiota bacterium, assembly GCA_038325245.1. Lineage (GTDB taxonomy): Bacteria > Verrucomicrobiota > Verrucomicrobiia > Limisphaerales > CAIMTB01 > CAIMTB01. The sequence continues at coordinate 704 of JBBQIU010000780.1, read as the reverse complement.
CACAGGGCTTCCTCGTCGCTGAGTATGCGCGACCACGTGATCAGCTCGCCTGCCCCGGGTAGAAAAAATTCCCCGCCGAACAGCGAAATCGGACGCTGATACTGGCGGCCGACACGCAGCACCGGGAAACGGCCACGCACCTTCGCCAGCGCCGCAATGCGCCGGTACGTCCCAAAGGACGGATCGAAACAGTGAACCCCCGCCGTCCCCAGCGGGCCAAATCCCGGCAAAGCGGCATCCACACCGGCCGCTGGCGGCCGACCCGCCACACCCGACGCCCGGGGATGCCGCGGTCCAAACATCGCCTCCCGCAGGTACCGGTCACCGTGATTCCCTCCGTCCTTCCAGCCCGGAAGAAACCGTCGTTCCGACGCCTCCGGTCCGCCCAACGCCTGTTCTGTTCCGTAGTAGAGACATGGAATCCCCAGTCCGAAGAGTTGCAACGCCACGCCCGCCACCACCTGGTGAGCCGTCACGGCCTCCGCCGAGAATCGCACCTTGTCCCCCGCCACATGGTCGTGGTCGTCGAGGATCGAAACATGCCGCTCGCCCAGATTCCGGTGCGAACCCATCCGCGGGTCCGCCGCCGCGACGAAACCGTCGAAGTACGCCGACGGCGCACCCAATCCCTTCGCCACCCCGGACAACGTCGGCCGCATGCCCCCGATATCCAGCACGGCGTCCAGGTTCCGTTCGAGCACCTG
>JBBQIU010000779.1:0-2436 GCA_038325245.1 Verrucomicrobiota bacterium | reverse complement strand
ATGGGGAGGCTCGGACGAGGTTGTAGCGCAGGTTGCCCAACCTGCTGTGTCGCAGGCAGCCCTGCCTGCGGGTCCGGCTGCGGTCGAGGTTGCACCTGCCGGTTGGGCAACCGGCGGCACGGCAGACAGGGCTGTCTGCGCTACGTCGCGGAGGTCCAGCGAGGTGCCGTGGTCTCGGTTCATGGGTAGAATGCGCGGGTCGCAGCTCGATGGGCCGTTCCGGGAACCGGTACCAGGGTGTTCCGCCGGCGAGAGCGACGCTTGGGAACGTGAAGTCGCTAATTGGGTTCTCTATGATTCAGCACCCGACGTCCCACGAGCGCCAGCAGAGCCGTGGCGCAGACGGTGAACACCAGCCGGTTGCCAGGCCGGGACGGAGACATTGCCCGGGATTCCGGGCTCGGCAGTGTTGCCGGGTTCCGGCACGTTCGGATCGCGTATGTTTCGTCCGTGCATAGACCTTCGGAACGGGAGAGTCGTCCAGATTGTGGGCGGGACGCTGACGGATTCCGGGGCGGGAACGCGCACCCACTTTGAATCGGACCGGCCTGCTGGATGGTTCGCCGGACGTTATCGGGAGGACGGACTGACGGGCGGCCATGTCATTATGCTGGGGCCCGGGAATGATTCCGCGGCGCGCGAGGCCCTCGCCGCCTATCCCGGAGGATTGCAGATCGGCGGCGGAATCCAGGCTTCCAACGCGCGCGCCTGGCTCGATGCGGGCGCCTCGCACGTGATCGTGACCTCCTGGGTCTTCCGAGACGGCCGTCTGGATGAGTCACGCCTGAGCGAACTGGTGGGAATCGTCGGAAAGGATCGGTTGGTGCTCGACCTGAGCTGTCGCCGTCGAGGCTCCGACTATTTTGTGGTCACGGACCGTTGGCAGAATTTTACCGAGCTGCGGGTGGAGGCGGTGACGTTTGAGCGGCTCGCGTCCTCGTGCGCCGAGTTCCTCGTTCATGCCGTGGACGTGGAAGGGCTTTGCCGCGGGATCGACCGGGAACTGGTGTCGCGTCTAGCCGCGACGACGCCATTGCCCACGACGTACGCAGGGGGAGCCAGTTCCCTCGACGATTTGGAGGACGTCACCGAGATCGGCCGTGGACGCGTCGATCTGACGATCGGATCGGCGCTGGACCTTTTTGGCGGACAGGGCGTCCGGTACGCCGATTGCGTCGCCTTCAATCGCCGGACGGTTCCTATTCCGGCCAAGCTCTAGCGAAACAGTTCGGCGAGGAACGCCCTCATCGATTCCCAGCTCCGCTTGTCGGCGCGTTCGTTGTAGGCGGAGCCCCTTGAGGCGTCGGTGCCCGCACCCCAGTCCGTGAAGCTGTGAACCGCGCCGCCGTAGCTGACCAACTGCCAGTCCACGCGCGCGTCACGCATCTCCTTCTCGAAACCCTGGACTTCGGGGCCGGGGACGAAGGGATCGTCGGCGCCGTGAAGGACGAGAACGCGGGCCTTCACGCGGGCGGCGTCGGAAGGCGCCGGGGTGGAAAGGCCGCCGTGGAAACTCACCACGCCGCCGACGGCTGCTCCGCTGCGGGCGAGTTCGAGCACCGTGGTGCCGCCGAAGCAGTAGCCAATGGCGGCCGTGCGGGTGGTGTCGACCTGGGGTTGCTTTTGCAGCGCCTCGAAGGCCGCGTTGACGCGGGCACGGAGCAGCGGGCGATCCTCCTTGTAGCGGGCGGCAAGTTTGCTGGCGTCCTGGGGATTGGTAGCTCGGACGCCCTTGCCATAAATGTCGGCGCAGAAGGCGACGTAGCCGAGTTTGGCGAGCATTTCGGCGCGCTTGAGTTCGTAGTCGCCGAGCCCCTTCCACTGGTGGACGACGACGATGCCGGGGCGTTTTCCCGTGAGGGCGTCGTCGTAGACGGCGGCGCCTTCGAGGACGGTGTCGCCGTGCCGGTACTCGACGGTTTCGCGGCGGATTTCGGCAGAGGCGGTGGCGCCGAGGAGGGTCATCGCCAACAACAGACTCAGGGAAAACGAGCGAGGGGCGTTCATGGCAGGTGGAGACCTTGGCGTGGTTCCGGGCGGCGTCAACGCCGGTCCGGGATAGGGATTGCCAAGAAACGGTGGGCGGAGGTCGGGCTCCGGGGGTGGGAATGGGGTAGAAACCCACTTTTGCCATGACTTCATCTGCCAGCCTCTCCCACGGCGTGTCGGCATCCCGTCGCGATTTTCTGAAAGCGTCCGCCTTTTCGGCGGGCGTCGCGGCGCTCGGCGGCTTGGGGATCGAGCGGAGTGCCAATGCCGCGGGGAGCGATGTATTGCGGGTGGGCATGGTGGGATGTGGCGGACGGAACACCGGTGCGGCGGCCCAGGCGCTCACGGCCGATAAGGGAACGCGATTGGTCGCGATGGCGGACATTTTCATGGATCGCGTAAAGGGGAAGCGGGAGGTCTTGCGGGCCCAGCTGGGGGACCGGGTCC
>JBBQIU010000778.1:0-2438 GCA_038325245.1 Verrucomicrobiota bacterium | reverse complement strand
ACATTCAGGGCGATGGCCAGACGGAGAGGGCTGGATCGGCGGTCCGAACCTTGCCGGGACAGGGAAGAAAGCGGCAGCGACCGGAGGCGATGCAGAGGGGGAGCGGATTGCATTTAGCGGCGATTGGAGGTTGGGGTGGAAGCCGGGGAGGGGGCACCGGCACCGAGGACTTGGGGGGTCTGAGCGGCCCCGGACGGTTTAAGATAGAACTCCTCGCGGGTGCCACGGGTGCGGCGGAAGGGGGAGACGGGCATGGGGAGGTCGCCGGACCTTGATTCGATTCCACGCCGGATGAGGAAGGTGCCGGAGAGGATCTCAAGATCGATCAAGGATTGATGATAGAGGACAACGGCGGCGAGGGCGGTCAGGCGGGCGATCAGGAGGTCCCGTTCGACCTCCAGGACGCGCCGGGCTTCGACGCGCCCGACGTCGAGGCGCGCGAGTTCGGTATCGAGCAGGGCGCGGTTGAGACGGACGGTCGTCTCGGTGTCGGCGATGGCGGCCTGGCTGTTGCGCACGCGGTGAATGCTGGTGGCCAGCAGATTGGCGAGCTGGGTCTCCAGGTCCTTGAGAGCGAGCACGGAGGCGGTTTGACGGTCGCGCGCGGCGGCGAGTTCGTGGCGCGACTTGGCATCGCCGCCGAGGGGGACACGGAGTTCGGCGCCGACGTACCATGTGGGGAACTCACCTGTGGTGACGGCGTCCCAGGATTCGCGGGTGGTCTGTCCGAGTCCGTTTACGCCATAGCTTGCGCGAAGGTCGAGCTGGGGCAGGCGCTGGTTGCGCGCATACGATACCCGGATGCCTTCCTGTTCGATGCGCTTCCGTTGGGCGACGTAGTCGGGATTGAAGTCGAAGACGGTGGGCCAGCGGTCCTCGAATTCGAGCTTCTCTGGGGCGATGGCCTGGGGAGGTTCCGCCGTGAGAATGCCCTGGAGATCCCGCTCCGTGGTGCCGACAAAAGCTGCGGTCCGCGCTCTCGCTTCAGCGAGTTTCTGTTGGGCGTCACGCCGTCCGCTGTTCCGCTCGGAGAGATCGGCCTCGGCCTGGAGCACGTCCAGTTCGGAGGCCTTGCCGGTCTCGGCACGGATTCGGAAGTCGGCGAAAACCGTCTCGGCGACGCGGACGGATTCCTGGAAGGTTTTGAGCTGTTCCTGGGCGAGGTAGAGGCCGAGGTAGGCGGATTCGGCGCCACCGATGAGTTGAAGGAGGGCACGGCGGTAGTCCTGTCGGGCGATGTCGGCGTTGGAATCGGCGAGGCGGATGGCGAAACGGGTGGCGGTGACGCCGGCATTCCTGAGGAGGGGTTGGATGATGTTGCCTCCGATGAAGGTCTCATACTCGCCGTTGGTGCGGGCCCCGAACTGCAGGTTGTTGTGGATCTCGCGAAGGGTGTAGCCGAGGCGGATGCGGGCGCCGCTGGGGACGAGGAATTCGAGGGCGGAAGTGTACGAATTGTTGCGTTCGTCGAAGAGCGAGTTGCCGAGGCTGACGACGTCGCGGGCGGTGTTTTGGCGGCGATTCTCGTTATGTTCCACGCTGCCGACCAGCGCAGGTTCAAAGATCCCACGCTCGGCCTGGGAAAGTCGGTTGGTAGCGCGAAGGGAGGTGGCGTCGGACTGAAGCTTCTCGCTGCGTTGGAGGACGAGGGCGATGTAATTGGAGAGGGGAATGCTCCACGCGGCATTGGTGAAGACCGTGGAGTGCCGGACAGCGGGCGGGACGACTTCGGCTGCCGTGGTGCAAAACCCGGCCAACCCGACGATCAGGGTGGAGGCGAGTCCAGCGAGGAACAGGCTTGGGCGGACCGGGTGGGACAGGAAAGGAAGCATGGTTGGCTGGGGTATCAGATATCGGTTTAGGAGCCGGGTGCAAACGCGAGGGATTCGTCGAGCCACGTGTCGCCGCGAAGCACCTGCTGGCGCTGGCGAAATGCGATGGACTGTGCCCGGGCCTGGGCTCGCGCGACGAGGGCTCCGGCCAACAGGGCAGGTGCCGTTCCGACGAGCGATTGAAGCTGGCGAGGGAGGTAGCGTCGGACGAGTTCGTCTTCCGCGCTGGCGAAGAGCTGGGCACTGCCGGGATCACCCTGCCGGGCGGCGCGACCCATCAACTGGCGGTCGACGCGACCGCTCTCGTGCCGTTCCGTGGCGATCACATGGAGCCCACCCAGAGCGGCGACGCCCTGGCCCAATCGGATGTCGGTGCCGCGTCCCGCCATGTTGGTGGCGATCGTGATGCGCCGGCCTTCCCCGGCCATCGCGATCGTTGTCGCCTCGTCCGCGTGCTGGACCGCATTGAGCAACCGGAACTCCAGGCGGTGGGCTTCGAGAAACCGGGCCAGGCGCTCGCTCGCCGTCACCGTCCGTGTGCCCACAAGCACCGGCCGGCCGGTGGCGTGGACCGATCGAATGGCCTCCACCACCGCCTCCCACTTG
>JBBQIU010000777.1:0-2439 GCA_038325245.1 Verrucomicrobiota bacterium | reverse complement strand
GCCCCGCTCTTCTCCAGCCAGAATACGGGTGACGACGGCGGCGTTGGTGTTCCGGTCGCCCCCTTCCAGATCGCCCAACCTCACGGGTTGGATGGGAAAGAGGTGGGGCGAGAGCGTGCTCAGGGAAAACCCGCGCTTATGGTGGAATTCCGCGACGGTGTTGTCGCCGACGGTGGAGAGTTCGTCGAGGTAGTTGGAACCGACGCGTCCGCACACCACCATGGCGCGTTGGACACCGAGGTCTTGAAGGACTTGTGCGAGGGGTTCGCAGAGGGTGGGTTGGGAGACACCGACCAACTGCGCGGTGGGCCTGGCGGGATTCAAAAGAGGGCCGAGATAGTTGAAGAGCGTGCGTTGGCCCCTGGCGGCACAAAGTTTTCGAGCGGGTGCGATCTGCTTGAAGGCGGGATGGAAGCGCGGCGCGAAGAAGAAGGCGAAGTGATGTTCACGGAGCCAGGACGCCGCTTCGTTCGGTGTCAGATCGATCTGGATTCCCAGTGCTTCGAGGACGTCGGCGCTGCCGGATTTCGAGGTGACGGCGCGGTTGCCATGTTTGGCGACGGGTACGCCGGCGCTCGCCACGACGAGGGCGACGGTCGTGGAGATGTTGAAGGTGTTCTGCTGGTCCCCGCCCGTTCCGCAGACGTCGATCATGCCAAGTTCCCGTGTGGCGGGATCGACGACGGGTTCGATCGAAAGGGATCGGAGTTCGCGGGCGAAACCGGAGATTTCGTTCCGGGTCTCTCCACGCTGGGCCAGCGCCGACAGGAACTCCGCCTTGGACTCGGCTCCGATGTCATCGCTTACCAGTTGGGTGACGGCCCGTTGGATGTCTGCGCTGGACAGTTCGGAGCCACCCCGGATCGATTGGGTCAGGTCGGCGAGCATGGAGTGAGGTTAGATGGGGCCCATGCTCCGGGGCGAGCCCGCAGGAGGGGAGAATCGAGGCAATCCTCTTTCCTGAGTGGGGCGGATCTGGCTTTCTCCGGGTGCCACTGAAGCATGCCAACCCGTTCGTCCATCCGCGCTGAAGTCCTTTCCACGCACACACCGGGCTTGTTTGCGGAAGCCTTGACCCGCGCGGCCGACTGTCTCCGGCGAGGTGAATTGGTGGTCGTTCCCACCGAGACGGTCTATGGCCTGGCCGCCAATGCGTGGGATAGGGAGGCGGTCCGACGCATCTTTGTCGCCAAGGAGCGTCCGTTGGGGAATCCGGTGATTGTGCATGTGGCGAGCGGCGTGATGGCGCGGGAATGTGCTCGGGACTGGCCGGAGGAAGCGGACCGCCTGGCGGCAGCCTACTGGCCAGGACCGCTTTCGCTGGTGCTTCACCGCGGACCCCGGGTGCCGCTTGAAGTCACGGCCGGTGGCTCGACGGTCGGCATTCGATGGCCGTCGCATCCCTTCATGCAGGCGTTGATTCGGCTTTGCGGCTTTCCGCTGGCGGCTCCCAGCGCCAATACCGCGAACGCAGTCTCCCCCACGCAGGCCCAGCACGCATTCACCGGGTTGGGGGACCGCGTCGGGTTGATTGTGGATGGTGGGGCGTCGAACGTCGGAATCGAGTCGACGGTCGTCGATCTCACGACGACACCTTCCCGTGTGCTCCGGCCCGGGATGATTTCGGCGGCCGAGATCGGCCGGGTGCTCGGGACGGCGGGCGAAGGCGCACGCGGATTTGAGGTTGCGCCCGATGCCATCTTCCCGGGGCCTTTGAGGAGTCCGGGGCAGATGGCCCGACATTACGCCCCCAAGGCCCGCCTCTGGGTTACCGCCTGGCGCGACGACGAAGACCTGAGGTCTCAAATGCGCCGAGCCGGGGTGGAGGCGTCGACGGCTCACATCCTTGCGCACCACGCGATTCCTGGGTCGGACGTGGCGTCCCATGTTTGCGTGATTCCATCGGAGCCCGAGGCGTTTGCGAGAGCCCTGTATGCCGAATGGCATCGGTGCGACGAACTGAGGGCGTCCGTGATCGTGATGGAAGCGGTTCCCGCGACAGCGGAATGGCGGGCCATCGTGGATCGGTTGGACAGGGCGTCCGCGCGGTATGACGCATGAAAGGGTGGTGTTTTGCCACGGAGGCACGGAAGACGCGGAGGGGGAGAGGAAAGGGTTGGAACCTCATGGAAGAGGGTATGGGGAATAGGGCAAGGGGAATGGTGCGGTCCCGCCAGTCGGTTCCTGAACCGTGAACGAATTGAATCGGCAGGACGCGTCCTTCAATACGGATAACGGATTGCGGAGGAAGGGGATGATGGATTCCCAGGAGTACGCCTCGCCCGTTTTTTTCGCCCTTCGGGGGGATGGGTGGACCTGGGAAGGCGATCCCGTCCTTCCAAGTCTCTGCGTTCCCTGCGTTCTTTGTGGCAAATCCCTCCCCGTCCGGCGCTCATGTCCGTCGCATTCACGTGGGCCTGGAGGCCTGCCCGTTTGGAC
>JBBQIU010000776.1:0-2448 GCA_038325245.1 Verrucomicrobiota bacterium | reverse complement strand
GAAGTCGTGGAGCAGTTCGGACTCGTCGGCGAAGGGGACGAACTTCACCTCGCCTTCGTCATCGGGCTCGAAGTCGTCGGCGAGGAAGAGTACCTGGCCGCGGCCGCTGTCGGCGTTGACCATGGCGACGCAGACAACCTGGGCGGTGAGAGGGTAGAGACTGAGCTGTCGGGCGAGTTCTTCTCGCCGGGCGTCGCGCTCGGGTCCCTCGGGAAGCTTGGCGGCGTCGCGGAAGAGGTACTCTTGCTGGGTTTCGTCGAAGGTCTCGACAGGCAAGGCGGTGGTTTCGATGTCGAAGACGAGTGTGGCCATGGCGAACGGTTGCGGGGTTTTCTACCGTGGCGTCGGATTGAACTCAGCCAAAAAGGGAGGTGGGCCAAGGGACCGGTGCGAGTTCGAAATGGAATTGGAGGTTGAAGGAGTGCATCGGCGCGGCAGGCTGGAGGCGATGCGCGTGGCACAGCCCATTGGGTCGGAGGCGAAGCGATTCCAGCCTGACGCACGCGAAGACGCGATGACGCGAAGAAAGAGAATAGGTCTGGTCGAGACGCACTGGGTCCGTTCCGGGTGGCGGGCGGTTTTGGCTCTTGGATTCGGGTTCATGCTGATCGGCAGCCATTACCGAGTGGAGGCGGGGATGGAAGAGGCGTTGAAGGCCGCGGCCGAGCGCGAGGCGGGCGGAGATTTTTCCGGCGCGGAGGCGGTTCTTGCCAAGGCGGAAGCCGAAGCGGTCGCCGGAGGGCAGGCGCGTTCGCGGGGTAGACTGGAATTTGAACGGGAGCGTCTCCGGCGGATTCGTCGGGACTTTCCGCTCCGGCGTCGCGACGTGGTGGAGGGGCTCTCGAAGTCCGTGCGGGACTTCCGGGAAGAGGAGTTGGTGGCGTGGCTGAAGGAGGGGTTGCTGGATCGACAGATGATCGACGGCGAGGAGCGTTTCTTCGTGTCGAGTGTCAGCAATCTCTTCTTTCGCCGACCGGAGCTTGAGGCGCGACGAGTGCCGGCGAGGGACACTTCGGCCTTGCAGCGCGCCCATTTGGAGAACGCGCGATCCGTTCGCGCCGCTGCGCGGGAAAGGGGGATGCCGCATGTATTGCCGAAGCGATTCCAGGTTCGGATGACCGTGAGAGTTCTGCCAGGAAGCGTGGAGGCGGGAGCTCGGGTGCAGGCGTGGCTGCCGGTTCCGAGGTCGTTCCCGCACCAGGGAGAATTTGCGTTGTTGAGCAGTGATCCGATGGAACCTCGTGTGGCGCCGGCGGAGAGCCCGATTCGTTCGGTGTACATGGAGCGGCCGGCGACGAGCGACGGTTCGGTGACGTTCGAGATTGCGTACGCCTACACGGCGCATGCCGTTTCGTTTGACCTTTCGTCGCCGAGGTCCGGGGTCGTTGAAGCGTCCCGGGTGGCTCCGGAATGGCGCCGTTACATGGAACCGGGTCCGCATGTGGAATTTACGGAGTCCATGCGGCGTTTGGCGGAGACGGTTGCGGCGGGTGAGACGGAGCCCGTGGCGCGGGCGCGTCGGTATTACGAATGGATTGCGGGCTGGATTCGTTACAGCTATGCGCCCGAGTATTCGACGATCCGAAACCTCGGGGAGGCGTGCCGCTCGAGCGGCCGGGGCGATTGCGGGCAGGCGGCGTTTCTCCTGATGACCCTTTGCCGGATCTCGGGAATCCCGGCCCGCTGGCAATCGGGTTGGGCGATCTTCCCGGGAGACGAGACGATTCACGATTGGTGCGAGGTGCATCTGGAACCGTGGGGGTGGGTCCCCGTGGATCCGTACATGGGAATGTACGCCATGCAGTACGCGACGCAGTTGAGCCCGGAGGAACGGGTGGAATTGCGGGATTTCTATTTCGGCGGCCTCACCCAGTACCGCATGGCGGCGAACAGCGATCACGGGCAGGAATTGTGGCCGCCGAAACGGGCGATGCGATCCGATGAGGTCGACTTTCAGCGCGGTGAAATTGAATCGGACGGGAGGAACCTGTTTTTCGACCGGTTTCGGTACGAATTAAAGTGGGAGGAGGTTTCGAAACCATGACGAAATGGAGCCGTCGGTATATGAGCGGATTGGGAATCCTGGCTGGGTTCATGCTGGGGCTGATGCCGGTGCCCGGGTCTGAGAAGTCGGGGGCGCTGGTTCTGGAGGAGCCCCTGGTGGGACGGTTCCTGGCGCGGGCGGCCCACTCGTCGCTGGCCTATCCGCGGTTGGTGGAGCTGTGCGATCGATTTGGGCCGAGGTTTTCAGGCACGACCAACCTCGAGGCGGCCATCGATTGGGTCCTGGTGAAACTGCGCGAGGATGGGTTCGAGCGCGTCCGGGGCGAGCCGGTGATGGTGCCGCGGTGGGTGCGTGGGGAGGAATCGCTGGAACAACTGACGCCCCGCCCGATGACGCTGCCGGTGCTCGGATTGGGGGGGACGATCGGAACCTCTCCCGATGGG
>JBBQIU010000775.1:0-2450 GCA_038325245.1 Verrucomicrobiota bacterium | reverse complement strand
GTTCTCGACCTCCCGGAACGATCTCGTCAGCGGCGATCAGCATTACCACCAGATCTTCCTGGAGTTCCGGAAGGAGTTCGCCGCCGAGGACGACATCGTGGTGTTGGTGGAGAGCGAGGATCCGGAGAAGAACCGCCAGTTCATCGAGCGACTGGGCGCCCGGGTCCAGGCCAATCCCAGGCTCTTCACGGACATCTTCTACCGTGGCGACCTGCCCATGCTCGGTCCCAAGGCGCTTCAGTTCCTCGACGAACCGACGCTCGAGGAGCTCCAGGCGAAGCTTAAGGAGTTCCGTCCGTTCCTGAACCGGGTCGTCGGCACGACGAATCTCGGTTCGCTGTTCCAGTTGATCAACCGGCAGTTCCGCGCGGCGCAACGCGCCACCAACGGTGAGAACGAATCGCTGATCGGCGCGCTGCCCGCCCTGGAACGAATCGTCTCCCAGGCGCGCGAATCACTGGTCCGCCCGGGAACGCCCCCTTCCCCCGGGGTGAACGCCCTGTTCGGATCGGGGGCCGAGGCGGAACGTCAGATTTATCTGACCTACGCCGACGGCCGATTGTTCCTGCTCTCGGCGCGCCCTGCCGCCCGCGAACTCGCTGGCGACGCCATTCGAAGCCTGCGCGCGATGGTCGAGGCCACCCGCTTGGAGGTGCCGGGGGTGAATGCGGGGGTGACCGGGGGTGGGGTGCTGGAACTCGACGAGATGCAGCAATCGCAGGTCGACAGCATCAAGGCGACGCTGCTCGCGCTGGCGTTGGTGGGCGTCATTTTCGTCTTCGGTTACCACGAGACCGGACGCCCTCTGAAGGCCATTTTCTCCCTGCTCATCGGCCTCTGTTACAGCATGGGGTATACGACGCTGACGGTCGGGCGGTTAAACATTCTGACCATCACCTTCGCGCCCATGCTGGTGGGGATGGCCGTCGATTTCGGCGTTCACCTGATCACCCGGTATGAGGAGGAATTGCGACATGGCGTCCACCAAATGCTCGCCCTTCGCAAAGCGATGGTGAACACCGGCCAGGGGATCTTCACGGGCGCGTTTACGACGGCCGGGGCCTTCTTCGCCATGAGTTTCACCGACTTCGCCGGGGTGCGGGAGATGGGCATCATCACGGGCGGTGGGTTGCTCGTCTGCCTCATCCCGATGATGACGATGCTTCCGACCCTGCTGCTCACGGGCCGGCAGAACCAACTGGACCGCCATCAACGGACCGAATCGAGGTCGCTGCGCGAACGCGTTGAGACGTTCATCCTGAACCATCCATGGCGGGTCACGATCGCGGGCCTCGTCCTCAGCGCGTTGTGCCTCACCCAGGTCGGCCGCGTGTCCTTCGACTACGACCTCCGCAACATGCAGAGCAAGGACCTGCCGGCCGTCGTCTACGAGAAGAAGCTCATGGATTCCACGCCACGATCGGTTCTCTTCGGCGCGGTCGTGGCCTCGAATGCCCTCGATGCGGTTTGGTTGCAGTCCCAGCTCACCAACCTGTCCACCGTGGCCGATGTCGATTCCATCGCCCCACTGCTGGTCCAGGACCAGGCTCCCAAGCTGGCCCTCATCGAGGCCATCGGACGCGACGTGTCGTCGCTCCGCTTTCCGGAACCAGCCGAGTCCCTTCCCGATCTGGTCGATCTCGGCCAGACACTCACCTACCTCCAGTCCTACCTCGGTCAGGCGGCGGACGCCGTTGAGGTTCAATCCCAGGAAACCAACCTCCTCGCCCAACTCCGTTCCCTGCGCACCGCCATCGGCGCCCTGCGATCCCAGTTGACGCACGGGGACCGCCAACGCAACCGCGAGAAACTCGCCGCCTTCGAGCGGGTCTTCTTCGACGATCTTCGGTCCACATTCGCCACCCTTCAGAATCAGGACTACGGGTCGATCCTCCGCGTCGAGGACCTGCCGACGTCGATCCGCAACCGGTTTGTCGGACGCACCGGAAAACTCCTGCTCCAGGTTTACCCCAACATCGATGTCTGGATCCGGACGAACCAGGTCGCGTTCGTGCAGGAGCTACGTTCGATCGTCCCCGAAGTCACGGGCGAGCCTGTCCAGCTTCTCGAGTACACGACGTTGTTGAAGGAGAGCTACGAGAAGGCCGCCTGGTACGCGTTGGGCGCCATGCTGATCCTGATCTACTTCCAGTTCCGGTCGCTGCTCGCCGTCGCGCTGGCGCATCTCCCGGTCGCCTTGGCAGGGATATGGCTCGTGGGCCTGATGGGTCTCTTTGGCGTGCCCTTCAACCCCGCCAATATCATGACCCTTCCGCTCGTCGTCGGAATCGGGGTCACCTACGGCGTCCACATCCTGACCCGCTTCGCCGAGGAGAATAACCCCGCGATCCTGGCCAAGAGCACCGGGAAAGCTGTGCTCGTTTCCGGCCTGACGACGGTGGCGGGTTTCGGAAGCCTGATCCTGGCCAAACATCAGGGGATCGTCAGCC
>JBBQIU010000774.1:0-2451 GCA_038325245.1 Verrucomicrobiota bacterium | reverse complement strand
AGCGCGCTTTCCTCGACCCCGACAGGACGCGTCCTTCAATACGGAGAACCGATTGCGGAGGGAGGGGATGATGGATTCCCAGGAGTACGCCTCGCCCGTTTTTCCGCCCTTCGGGGGGATGGGTGGGTCTGGGAAGGCGATCCCGTCCTTCCGAGTCTCTGCGTTCCCTGCGTTCTTTGTGGCAAATCCCTCCCCGTCCGGCGCTGCTGTCCGTCGCATTCACGTGGGCCTGGAGGCCTGCCCGTTTGGACTTAGGCCACAGGGAACACAGAGAGCGCAGATAAAGAACCTGGTTTTCGCCAAACACCTTCAGGTTCTGGATCTCTGATTCTCGAAGGGCGCGTCCTGCGACCCCGATTTTCGGCAAATGGAGCGGTTGCGACGAATTCTGCGTTCCGGTACCGCGTGCAGATGAGTGCACGGCGCTATGTGTACTGGCAAGACGGCCAGTTCTGGATCGGCTATCTGGAAGAGTTTCCCGACTACCGTACGCAGGGAGAATCATTGGCTGATCTGCAGGAGCACTTGCGGGATCTTCATCGTGATCTGAAGTCAACCCAGATCGCCGGCGAGAAAGCGCTGGCGCCAGTCGGCCCGTGAAATCTTCCCGCGCGCATTGACGGGAATCTCCGGCACCCGCCGCCATTCGCGCGGCACCTGCCAGGCGGGAAGCCGGTGGAGCAATTCATTTCGAAGCGATTCCATGTCGAAGGGGTCTGTGCCGGCCGCAGCCACGATGGCGACGATCCGTTCGTTGCGGGCGGCGGAGTCCTCGGGGACGCCAAAGACGACACACGCCGCAACCCCTGGAAGACCCGCGGCGACACTTTCGATGGCCTCGGGAGCGACCTTCCGACCCGCGACATTGATCAGGTCGCCGGCGCGACCGCGGAGGTGAAGGCCGTTGGCGGCCAGTTCCACGAGGTCGTGAGAGTGATAGCGGCCGTGGCCGAGATGGCCGGGATCGGGCGGCAAATATCCGATCCCGACGGCGGGGCCGCGCACGTCGAGGCAGCCGTCGTGGGCGACAGACAAGGCGACGCCGGACATGGGTCCGCCGACCTGGCATTCATGGATCCTCGGCTCGGGGTTCGCATCGTAGGCGATGCCGCCGCACTCGGTGGCGCCATAGAAGTTGTGAACCTTGAGCCGGTGGCCTTCGAAGATGGCATGCTCAAGCGCGAGAGGCAGCGGAGCGCCGGCGGAGACGGCGAGGCGGGTGTTTTCGGGAATCGCGCCGGCTTCGAACCAGCCACGCCAGAGGGCGGGGACGGCGGGAAGGGTGATGTGGGGGAGCCCTTTGGAGGCGCGGCGCAGGGATTCCGGAAGGGCGCTTTCAGAAAGGACGAGCGGAATCCCGTGGAGCAGAAGCGGCAGCACGAGGCTGGAGAAGCCGTAGGAATGGGCGAGAGAGAGCACGCCGACGTTGGGCCATTCCGGGCGAAGCTTCATCGTCTCGACGATTTGATCGGCGTCGGCGGCGAGTTGGATTGCCGAGAAGGCGACCAGTCGCGGCGCGCTCGTGGTGGCGGACGTCAGCTTCAGATGCACGCATTCGGCCGGTAGGGCGGGCACGGTGGCGAGGGCCTGACCGGCGTCGAGGGGACACAGGATCCGCCCGTGCTGCCACGCGCGGAGGACATCGACCACGAACGTGGCGTCGCGGCCGGTGGGGCAGACGACGGACGGTGGGATCGGGGCGCGATCGACGGCCTCTTCAAGGTCAGCGAAGGACCAGGCCCGGGCGGTTCCGCTCTCGATGAGTGCGATTTCGGACCGTCGCGCGCTCGCCACCTTCAACCACCGCTCGTGGAGCATTGAGTGCTTCGTAGGACATGCCTACGGTCGCGGCAAGCGGCTTGTGCCTTATTTCATTTTTCACGGAACCCGACTGTGGCGGATTGCCGTCCTGGTATTGGCCATGGCGGCGGGGGGGTGCGCGCATCGGCCGGGTCCCGATGCGCCGCGCGCCTTCAACTTCGAGCGCGACACGTTTGCGTTCGCGAACGAGATCTACTGGAACTACTGGGAGGACCCGGCCACGGGGAAGATGACGCACGAGACACGGGTTCCAAGGCCCGAGTACGCACACCGCTGTTTCGTGCTGGTCCGGGCGGCGAAGGAGTTTCGTTTGCACGCCGTGTTCCTGCCTGACCAGCCGGCGCTCCCGGATCAAGAGACCCGGGACCGAGTGCGGAGCGTGGTTAGGCGGTCCTCGCGAAAGCCGTCACCGGACGCGAGACGCATCGAGATTCCGGGATACGCCGGTCTCCATTCGTTCAGCCGGGCGCACGAGGCGATCCTGAAGGAGTCGCTCGGAGGCGCATGGCAGAGCTATTCCCAACGCGGCCACTGGCGGATGCTCTTTCCGTTCTCGAACGCCCACCAGCGTCGGACCGCGCAGCGTCTCCAGGAACGGTTGGCGCAAGGGGCCGTCGCCGCGGTGCATGT
>JBBQIU010000773.1:0-2455 GCA_038325245.1 Verrucomicrobiota bacterium | reverse complement strand
CCCTGGGTGTCGCGCCAATCCCCCGAAGGCGAAAGAGGCCAAAGGGCGCTTCCCATGAACCGAAGCCGCCCTGGAGGGTTCCGCTCCGTCGGAACCTGTTGAACTCCAGCCCCCAACCCAATACTCGGCGCCGACGGAGCGGCGCACTCCATCGCACGGTTCATGGTCGCAATACGTGTCCAATTCCTGGAAAACGTTGCTACCCATGAACCGAAGCCGCCCTGGAGGGTTCCGCTCCGTCGGAACCTGTTGAACTCCACCCCAACCCAATCCTTGGCGCCGACGGAGCGGCGCCCTCCATCGCACGGTTCATGGTCAATCCGTGTCCCGTTTTTGGAGAACGTCGCTTCCCATGACCCCTGCCGGCCGAATCACTTCCCCCGCTCTGTTGAACGCAAAGCGTTTGGACTGCGGTGCCGTCCCGGCACCGCTTTCAATCCGGCTTCACCTCCTTGCCAAAGCGGCGACAGGTCGCCTTGTCCTTCTCCTTCTCGTCGCCTCCACCCTCGCCGCCTGCCGCCCGCTCCCCAAAGCCGACCTCACCGTCCTCAACGGCCCGGAACCCAGTTCCCTCGACCCCCTCCTCGTCACAGGCATCGAGGAACTCCGCGCCGTCCTTCCTCTCTTCGAAGGCCTCACCCGACCCGACCCGAAGACCGCACGCGCCATTCCCGGCCTCGCCGAGTATTGGGAGGTTTCCCCCGATGGCCGCGTCTACACCTTCCACCTTCGGACCAACGCCGCCTGGTCAACCGGTCAACCCATCCTCGCCGACGACGTCGCTTTCTCCTGGCGCCGGATCCTGGAACCAACCAACGCCTGCCAGTACGCCAACCTGCTTTTTCCTGTCCTCGGAGCCGAAGACTTCCTGCTCGGTCGGACGCGTGACTTCGGAACCGTCGGGGTCAGGGTCCAAGGGACGCACCGGTTCCAGGTCGAGCTTCACAGTCCTTGCGCCTATTTCCTTGAGCTTTGCGCCTTTCAGACCCTTGCCACCGTTCCCCGGGAAGCCATCGAACGTCACGGCGACCGCTGGATCCTTGCTTCCCCACTGCCCGTCAGCGGCGCCTATCAGCTCGAATTCTGGCGCCTCAACGACCGCATCCGCCTCCGCCGGAACCCGCGCTACTGGGACGACGCCAACACCGCCAGCGACGTCGTCGATCTTCTCTCGGTCACGGCGCCCAACACGGTCTTCAGCCTCTATCATCGCGGCGATGCCGACCTGATCTTGGACAAACCCCTCATACCGGCGGAACTCATGCCCACTCTGGCCGGGGGCCCAGACTTCCACTCCTTCCCGATCCTCGGCACGTTTTTCCTCCGGATTAATGTCACGCGAAAGCCCTTCGACGATCCCCGCGTCCGGCAGGCGCTGGCCCTCGCCGTTGACAAGCGCCGGCTCACATCGCGAATCACCGCCTCGGGCGAGGAACCTGCCGATCACATCGTCCCTACCGTCACGGCCAACTACCTTCGCGGAGAAGGGCAGCGTTTCGACATCGCCCTCGCCCGGCGGCTCCTCGCGGAAGCCGGCTTCCCGCAAGGACGCGGTTTTCCACCGATCGATCTCCTTCTCGACAGCGCCGGCGGCGGCTCCGCGCGCGTCAATGAACGCACCGGTGTCGAATTGAAAGCCCTCTGGGAACGGGAACTCGGCATCCGTGTTGAACTTCGGCGCATGGAAAAGAAGGCTTACTTCGTCGCCCAGCGCAGCCTCGAATATGACCTCAGCCGTTCGAGCTGGATCGGAGACTACAACGATCCCAACACCTTCCTTGACCTTTTCATGACCGAGAACGGCAACAACCGCACGGGATGGTCCAACGCCCGGTACGACCAACTCCTGCGCGCCGCGGCCTCGGAACCCGATCTGAAAAACCGCGCTATCCTCCTGCGTGACGCCGAGACGTTGCTCGTCCGCGAAGAAGTTCCCGTCATCCCTCTCTGGTTCGAAGTCGGCTTCAGCCTCTATCGATCCGACGAAATCGAGGGATTCCATGGGAACGCGGTCGATGTCCATCCCCTGAACGCCCTCCGCAGAATCCGCTGAATCGCGATTCCGATCCTATTCCAGCCCGAGCACCCGGCGACCGTCCGCCGAAATCATCGATTGATGCCACGGCGGGTCCCACACGATGTCGACGTCGGCTGATTCGACTCCGTCCAGCATCAGGAGTTTTTCCTGGGCATCCCGGGCAATCACGCCGCCCATTCCGCAGCCTGGGGCGGTCAGGGTCATCTTGACGCCGATCCGGCTGTTCCCCGACGGCACGGGTTCGATCAGCATGTCATACACCAATCCGAGATCGACGATGTTCACGGGGATCTCAGGGTCGTAACAGGTCTTCAGAACTTCCCAAACCGCCTTCTCATCCACAGGTCCGGATGGACGCGTCGAGGCGCCCGAAGCCGTCTCTACGTCCAAACCCAGGGCGTCGATATCCTTCGTCGC
>JBBQIU010000772.1:0-2461 GCA_038325245.1 Verrucomicrobiota bacterium | reverse complement strand
GCACGGCCACGCCCTTCTTGGCGTGATCGCGCAGCAGTTCGCCATGGGCGGAGTCCCGCCGGGTGCGGTTCTGGCTCTGCCATTCGAAGAGTTCTGGCGACAGGAATCGGTCTCGATACTTATGCCCCTCCTGGAGGTCGTCTTTGTCGAGGGTCACGAGGAGAAAGACGTCACGGTCCTTGACGACAAATCCCTGGTTCCAGGCGCCCGTGCTGAACTGGAGGCCGAAGAGTTCGGGGATTTCCGGGCGGTTATACTCCCGCCAAAGCTCCGGTTTCTCGGCTGATGCCGGAGCTGCCGCCGGTGCCATACGCCAGCCGGTTTCGGTCTGTTCGAACGCGACGAACTGCCGAGTGCCGGGCCTTCCGGCGTCCGGGCCGAACCAATTGCGCAGGACCTCGGGAAGGACGTTCTCCTGGCCGCCGGGCTTTTGCAGCACATTGACTTCAACCTTGACGAAGTTGGCCTGGAACGAGCCGTCCGAAGTTTCGACGCCGATCCATCCCGTCGGCGTCGCGGGCTGCTTCTTGCGATCGGGGAGAAACAGGATGGGCGCACTGCCCGAATGGGAAACCTTGCAGAGGAGCCTAACAGGGCCGTCCTCCGGAGGTTTCTCCCCTTGAGGCCGGGACAGGTACTGCGCGAGCCGCCAATCGACCAATTCCCGCGTCAGCTCCTGGAAGGAGATCCGGATCTCGGGCGGTACCGCGAAGGTCGTAGCGAACTTACCTCCGTCGTATTTGAAGAACTGCCGCTCTCGTGTTCCCCGAGCGCCCGTCCAAGCAGTGATGGGATTCGATTCAAGGAGCTGGCGCAACGCCCGGTCGTCGTCGAGGGCGGCGCCTACGTCTCGCGTCAGCTCGGAGGAGCGCTTGGCGAGACGTCGGAACTCGGCGCGCAGGGTGTCGATGTCGATCTCCCCGGGGAAACGATCCAGGTTCAGCATCGCCTGAAGGGTAAGCATCTTGAAGCTCTTGGTCATCGGAGTGATCTCCAATGCCTCCAGGAACGACTGGAACTCCCGCGCGGCGTTGGCCTCCGCGAGCGGCAGGTCCTGCATGGCGGCGACGAAGCCAAACCAGGAGCCGAATTGGGGCCTGACCGAACCAGGGAGGTATCCCTCGTGAAAGGTCTCCGTGGCGCTGGGACGGATGCCGTGCCGCTCCCGGAAATCCTCGTAGAAGCCCCGTAGGGCATCGGGCGTCCGCCCGCGGAGCAGCGACTTGATGATCTCGATGGCCTCCAGCTCGTAGGTCACCTCGCAGCCGGGCGGCAGCTTGAAGCTGCCGTCGGCGAGAAGGTTCAACGCCCGGTCCACCTCGTAATCTCCAGCATTGAGCCGCAGCAGCGTGCGGACCTTCGTCAGGAAGATGCGGTGGTTCCCGATGTAGTCGATGACGCGCAGGTGGGACTTGCCCGCCGCCACGCGGAGGCCGCGTCCGAACTGTTGTTGCCAGATCACGCCGGACTCGGTGGGTCGCAGCATCAGCACGGTGTCGATGGCGGGCACGTCGACGCCTTCGTTGAACATGTCGACGGCGAAGATGATGTCGATGCCGCCCGCGGCCAGTTGCTCCAGCGAAGCGGCCCGGGGGGCGCTGTTGGAACCTGCGTGCACGGCGACCGCCCGCACTCCCGCACCGCGAAAGAAGTCCGCCATGAAGTCGGCGTGTCGCTGGGAAACGCAGAAGGCAAGTGTCCGTTGGCCGGCCCGCTTCCGGAACTGTTCGAGCGCGTTCTGCGCCCGCTTCTGGGTGGCGACGGCTTGCGTGAGGGCCTCTTCGTCGAAGTGGGAGTTCCGCCACGGGATCTGGGCGTAGTCGATGTCGTCGGGGACCCCGAAGTACGCGAAAGGAGAGAGCAGACCGCGGTCGATGCCGTTGAAGGCGTCGCAGCGGAAGACCAGGTTCTCCTGGCACAAGGCGAGCAGATCGCCGCCGTCCATGCGTTCCGGCGTTGCCGTCAGACCGAGAAGGAACTTCGGCCGGAAGTGGTTGAGGAGATTCCGATACGTCCGCGCCGCCGCGTGGTGGAATTCGTCGACGACGATGTAATCGAAGGACTCCGGCCGGAATCTTTCCAGGTGGTGACTGCGCCCGAGAGTTTGGATCGAGGCAAACACGATGTCCGCAGAGTCTTCCCAGTTCTGACCGTCGTAGCGGCCGATGCTGGCCTTGGGCCGAATGCGGCGGAAGGTCGCGATCGCTTGGCTCAGGATTTCCTGCCGGTGAGCCACGAACAGGATCCGGCGATACTCGTCGCGATGGCTGTCGAATGCGCTCAACCAGGTCTTGCCCAGGCCCGTCGCGAGGACGACCAGGCCGCCTGTGTTCCCCGCCTGACGGGTCGCCTCCAGCTTCGCGAGGGCTTCCAGTTGAATGGCGTGAGGCACCGGGGGTGGATCGGGCGGCGGTGCGGCGACGCCGGAGATCGAGTCCTCCAGCCGCAACAAACCACGGCG
>JBBQIU010000771.1:0-2466 GCA_038325245.1 Verrucomicrobiota bacterium | reverse complement strand
GGGAAGTGGCTGGGGGGGGGGCGAGGGGCGACTGACTGGCGCGGGCCTTTTCCTCAAGGGCTCGGGTGACGTTGAGTCCGCTTGAGCGGTTGTGGCTCGAGAGGAGGACGGAAAGGAGGAGTGAGAGTACGAGGAAGATGCCGACCGTATATTTGGTGATACGCGTCAACACGTTGCCGGAACCGGCGCCGAGGAGCATTTCACTCATTCCCGCGCCGAAGGCCATGCCGACGCCCGCATCCTTTTTGGGGAGTTGGACAAGGACCAGCAAGACGAGGAACAGCGCAATGAGGATCAGAACAAAGGTGAGGAGACCAATGGCAATGGACATGTCGGGAGGGAATCGAGGGGTTAGATCGAATTGCGGATGATGTCGGCGAAGCTGCGGGCTTCGAGAGCCGCGCCACCGACGAGAGCGCCGTCGACATCGGGCAGGCCCATGAGTTCGCGTGCGTTGGACGGTTTGACACTGCCGCCGTACTGGATGCGGACGCGGCGGGCGGTGGCGTCATCGAAGAGTTCGGCGAGCACTTTTCGGATGAAGGCGTGGACGTCCTGGGCCTGTTGGGCGGTGGCGGTTTTGCCGGTGCCGATGGCCCAGACGGGTTCGTAGGCGACGATGGTTTCTTCGACCAGTTCACGGGAGAGTCCGGCGAGGCTGCCGCGGACCTGGGTTCCGACGACCTGTTCCATGATTCCGGCCTCGCGTTCTGCGAGGGTTTCACCAACGCAGACGATCGGTTTGAGGGCCGAGGCGTGGGCGGCGGCGGCCTTCCGGGCGATGAGTTCGTCGCTTTCCTTCTGGTACTGGCGTCGCTCGGAGTGGCCGAGGATGACATAGCGGACGGAGAATTCCTTGAGCATGGGGGCGGCGATCTCGCCGGTGAAGGCCCCGGAACCCTGGTCGCTCATGTTCTGGGCGCCGAGGCGGATGTTGGAGTTGAGGAGGGCCTGGGAGACGGCGGGGAGGGCGGTGAACGGAGGGCAGACGACGATGTCGACCTCCTTCACGCTGGCGACGTCGCGCTTGATCCCGTTGACGAGATCGAGGGCTTCAGCCGCCGTTTTGTTCATCTTCCAGTTGCCGGCGATGATGAGTTTTCGGTCCTTGTCCATGGTGCCTAATAAGGGATGCGGAAGATCAGTGGGTGGTGGGAATTACTTGTCTTGGAGGGCGGCGACGCCCGGGAGAACCTGGCCTTCGAGGAACTCAAGGCTGGCGCCGCCCCCGGTGCTCATGAAGGTGACCTTGTCGCCAAGGTTCGCTTTGTTGATGGCTTTCACGCTATCGCCGCCCCCGATGATGGAGATGGCGCCCTGGGCGGTGGCGGCGGCGACGGCTCGCGCCACGGCGAAGGTTCCTTCTGCGAATCGGGGATCCTCGAAGATGCCCATGGGCCCATTCCAGAGGACGGTCTTGGCGGAGGCAACGATCTGAGCGTAGGCGGCGCTGGTGGCGGGTCCGATGTCGACGCCCTCCTCGGTGGCGGGGATGTCGTTCCCGGTATTCACCCGGGGCTTCATGAGGTCGAATTTTGGCCGGCCTTTTTTGTCCTTTCGGCCGGAATCGACGGGTGTGGCGACGACGTTGTCGGTAGGGAGCAGGAACTGGATGCCACGGGCCTTGGCCTTGGCGAGGGCTTGAAGCGCGATGTCGGTCTTGTCCTTCTCGACGAGCGAGAGCCCGATCTTGGCGCCCTGAGCGAGTTTGAAGGTGTAGGCCATGGCGCCGCCGATGAGGATCGCGTCCGCCTTCTCGATGAGGCGGTCGATGACCTGAATCTTGTCGGAGACTTTGGCGCCGCCGAGGATGACCACGAAGGGGCGGGCGGGCTTGTCGAGTTCCTCGCCGAGAAACTTCAATTCACGGGCGATGAGGAGGCCTGACGCGGCGCGGCCGCCGCGTTTCGCGACGATCCGGGCGACGCCCTCGGTGGAGGCGTGGGCGCGGTGGGCGGTGCCGAAGGCGTCATTCACGTAGGTGTCGGCGAAGGTCGCGAGTTCCTCGGCGAAGGCGGGATCGTTGGACTCCTCGCCGGCGTGGAAGCGGACGTTTTCGAGGAGGGTGACGTCGCCGGGCTTCATGGCATCGACGGCGGTCTTCACGGTGGGGCCGATGCAATTTTCGATAAATCGGACGGGTCGGCCGAGGAGTTCACCGAGGCGCGTGGCGACGGGAGCGAGGGACATGCTGGGAACGACCTGTCCATCCGGGCGTCCGAGGTGGGAGGCGAGGATGACCTTGGCGCCCTTGGCGACGAGAAGTTCGAGGGTGGCGACGGTTTCGCGGATGCGGGTGTCGTCCGTAATGACCATACGCCCTTCTTTTTCATCGAGGGGCACGTTGAAATCGACGCGGACGAAGACCCGCTGACCGCGGACGTCGAGATCGTTGACGGAGAGTTTAGCCATAAGTCCCGATATGTCTCAGGGCCGGGCAGGATACGTCACGGAGGGAGTCAGTCA
>JBBQIU010000770.1:0-2468 GCA_038325245.1 Verrucomicrobiota bacterium | reverse complement strand
TGCGCCGTGTGACCACGGCGACTACGGGACAAGGGGGCCTTTTGAAGAGGCGGCTAGGGCGCCAGGCGGTCTGCGTGCCAGGTACCTGCCGGCGTTCGCTGGTACAGGAAGCGGTCGTGGAGGCGGCTTTCGCCTCCCTGCCAGAACTCGAAATCGCGTGGGATCACGCGGAAACCGCCCCAGAAGGAAGGCAGGGGCACTTCGCCCTCCCTGAACTTCCGCTTCATCTCGTCCCACTTCATCTCGAGGATCGACCGCGTGGTGATGACCCGGCTCTGCGGAGACGCCCAGGCGGCGAGCTGCGAGCCGAAAGGGCGACGAACGAAGTAGGCCAGGACCTCGGCGGTGCTGGTGCGCTCGGCGGTCCCGTTGATCGCGAGTTGGCGCTGCAAGGGGAGCCAGGCGAAGAGGAGGGAGACGTTGGGATTGGCGCCGATCTGTTGGGCCTTGCGACTTTCGAGGTTGGTGAAGAAGACGAAACCGCGCTGGTCCCAGTGCTTCAGCAGCACGGTGCGGGTGGTGGGCCGTCCCTGGGCGTCCACCGTGGCCACGGTCATGGCGTTCGGCTCGACGAGATTGGCCTGGCACGCCTGCTCGAACCACAGTCCGAACTGGTCGAACGGATCCGGGCGCAGATCGCCTTCGTCGAGCTGGCCGAGGCGGTAATCGGTGCGCATGCCTGCCAGCCGCGGTTCCGGTGGGGCGGCAGCGTCGGGGGCCGGAGGGGTGGACGCGAGCTCGCTCATTTCAGTGATTCTCAGGGCAGGAGGCCGGGGTCGGCAAGCGGCCTCAGTCGCACGTCGTGCGTCGGCAGACCACGGGTGGGGAGAGTTGCACCTTGCCAACTGGCGATCCCCAGTAACCTCCGACCTCCGACCTCGGACCTCGGACCTCCGACCTCGGACCTCCGACCTCGGATCTCCGACCTCGGACCTCCGACCTCGGACCTCGGACCTCGGACTCCCCCAAGCCGGGTCACTTGCCGCGGAAGGCGGCCTCCACGAACGCGGCGATAGCCGCTGCCCCTTCCTCGTTTGGATGAACGCCGTCGGGGAACAGGGTCGCCTGGTTCCGGAAGACCGAGTGGAGATCGATGACGGGCCAGAGTTCCCGGGCGCCAATCTCGCGGATCTGCGGCCTGAGGATTCCTCCCACCACGGCCTCGTTGATGCCCCAGCGGGTCTCGAAGACGGGCAGCGGGGTGCAGAGGTAGACCGTAGGGCGGCTGGGGAGGGTCTCGAACGCCCACGCCAGGGCATAGAGATCCCGGGCAAAGCCATTTCGGTAGCGCCAGTTCTGGGGTTTGGAGTCGTTCGTCCCCAGGGCGATGACCACGACGTGGGGCTCGTACAACCGCGCCTCGAGCAGGGAGGGCGTGTCCCAAAAGGGGTGGTCGCCGTCCCGGGAGAGGGTCGTCCCGCTGACGCCAAAATTCCTCACCTCGTACGCGGGGCCGAGCAGGCGTCCCAGCACCGCTGGGTAGGCCGAGGAGCCAGGGTCGGCGAGCCCCGCGCCGGCCGTGATGCTGTCCCCCACGCAGGCGACCCGGGTCAATCCCTGGAAAGCGCGTGCCGGGATGGTGGCCTTGGGCGGTATGGAACAGCTCGCGAGAAAAACCGTCAGCCCAGCCATCATGACAGGGCCTGTCCACCGCGCCCCCAGACGGTTGAGCGCGCCGAGAACGAAAGGCATGGAGGACAAGGTGGTCCGTGGAGCCGGCTCAGGCCGGCTTGGCGAAACGGGCGGCGACGGCGTCCCAGTGGATCACCTGGAAGAATGCGGCCACGTAATCCATGCGCTTGTTCTGGTACTTGAGATAGTAGGCGTGCTCCCAGACATCGAGGCCGAGCAATGGGAGGCGGCCTCCCATGTAGGGGCTGTCCTGGTTGGCGCTGGTCTCGATGCCGATCTCGCCGGACTTGTCCATGCTCAGCCATGCCCAACCGGAGCCGAAGACCGAGAGGGAAGCCTTGGTGAACTCGGACTTGAAGCCGTCGAAAGTGCCGAACTTTCTCACGAGGGCCTCCATCAGGGGCCCTGCGGGTGTGGATCCGCCGTTGCGGCGGAGGATCTGCCAGAAGAGGGAATGATTGACATGGCCGCCCCCGTGGTTGCGCACGGCGGTGCGAACGGGATCGGGGATCGCGCCGAGGTTCGCGATCAGGTCGATGGCGCTCTTGTCGGCGAGTTCCGGAAGCCCGGCGACCGCCTTGTTGAGCGAGGCGACATAGGCGGCGTGGTGGCGGTCGTGGTGGATCTCCATCGTCCTGGCGTCGAAGAAGGGCTCCAACGCGTCGGTGGCGTAACTCAGGGGTGGGAGTTTGAAGGGGCCGGCGGGGGCTGCCGCGGCGGGGGCTGCCGCGGCGGGAGCGGCGGAGGCCAGCAGGGGTGCGCTCGCGGTGGCGAGAGCCAGGGTTTTCAAGGCGGTGCGGCGGTCGATCATAGCGAGGCAGAGCATGGGGTTGGAA
>JBBQIU010000769.1:0-2477 GCA_038325245.1 Verrucomicrobiota bacterium | reverse complement strand
GGTGCGCTACCAGGGAAAGGTCGCCACATTCCGCGACACGATCCCACTCGGGGCACCCGTCGAAACCCTCCCGCCGAGTCGCGGTTTCGTGGATGACCTTGTCTTTCGGCAACTGAAGCGAGTGGGCATGCCGCCAAGCCCGGTCGCCGATGACGTCACGTTTCTCCGCCGCGTGACACTCGACATCGCGGGCCGGATTCCCACCCCGCAGGAACAGTCCCGATTCGAACGCGACGCCGCCCAGGACGACCCGGGCGGGACCCGGTCGGGAAATGCCGACACGCGCGCCCGTCAGCGCGCTCGCGAGAGCGCCATCGATGCCCTGCTCGATTCGACCGAGCACGCCGAGTATTTCGCCCAAAAATGGTCCGCGCTGCTTCGCAACAAGCGCACCGATCCCAGGCATCAGCGCGGGACCTATGCCTTTCATGCGTGGATCCGGGATGGCTTTGCCGCGAACAAACCATACGACCAGTTTGCCCGCGAACTGCTCACCGCGTCCGGAGACCTTTCTGAGAACCCGCCGGTTACGTGGTATCGGCAGGTCCGATCGATGCAGGGCCAGCTCGAAGACGTTTCCCAATTGTTCCTCGGACAGCGCCTCCAATGCGCCCAGTGCCATCATCATCCCTATGAGAAGTGGAGCCAGACCGACTATTGGAGTTTCGGCGCAGCCTTCTCCCAGGTGTCCTTCAAGCCCGGCAGCCAGATGGGAGAAGAAATCGTGGTGCACCGTCGCGGCGTCGCGAAGGCCACCAACAAGAAGAACGGACAACCGGTCCAGGCAGCGGGCCTGGCGCAGCCCCCCTTTCCGCTCGGTCCCGACGACGACGCCCGCCAGCATCTGTCCGATTGGATGACCGATCCCGGCAATCCGTGGTTCGCGAAGGCCCTCGTCAATCGGTACTGGAAGCATTTCTTCGGACGCGGATTGGTCGCCCCCGAGGATGACATGAGGGAGACCAACCCGCCCACGAATCCCGCCCTGCTCGAGGCGCTGGCGGCGCACTTCGTCGAGAGCCGTTTTGACCTCAAGGAACTCATTCGCACCGTCACTCGAAGCACGACCTACCAGTTGAGTGCCGAACCCAACGCCTACAACGCGCAGGATCGCCATCATTTCTCGCGCTTCTATCCCCGCCGACTCCCGGCCGAAGTCCTGCTGGACACATTGAACACCGTCACCCTCGCCGAGACCCAATTCGACGGACTCCCCAAGGGCACGCGCGCCGTGTGCCTGCCGGACAATAGTTTCAATGCCTCCAATTACTTCCTCACCGTCTTTGGACGCCCCGAAAGCAGCAGCGCCTGCGAATGTGAACGCAGCCTGGATGCCTCCCTGAGTCAAAGCCTGCACCTGCTCAATTCGAAGGATGTTCAGGCCCGGATCAGCGCCGATACGGGTCGCGCCGCCCGCCTGGCGCTCGACACGGAACGAGCCCCTTCGGCTCGCGTCGTCGAGCTCTACCGCATCGCCATCGGCCGCGATCCCAGGCCGTCAGAGATCGAGACCGCCCAGCGACACCTGGCGCGATCACTCGCCACAGCCAAGGAAGGCAAGGATGCCGCCGAAACGGAGGCCGCCCGCGTGAAGGCCGGCCGTGAGGCCTGGGAGGACGTCGTCTGGGCCCTGCTGAACACAAAGGAATTCCTCTTCAATCACTAGCCGGGAAATCGGAGTTCCATCCAGACCCGCATTGGCGCCAAGATCCGTGGGTCCACCATGCGCGCCAGCCGCTTTCTCTTCACCCTCGCTACCCTGCTCTGGGCCGCACTCGCCGCGCCGGCCCAATTGCCGGCCGCCCGTCTCTCGTGGGTCTTTCCTCCGGGCGCCCAAGTGGGTTCGACACTCGAGATCACCGCGGCGGGCTCAGACATGGATGAACCAACGGATCTCGTTTTTTCCGACCCTCGAATAAGGGCCACGCCTCAAACCAACGGCACTCCGGTGTTCGACGTGACCATCCCTTCCGACGTGCCCGCCGGTTTGGTCGATGTCCGATTCGCCGGACGCTTCGGCGTCTCCAATCCCAGGGGCTTCCAGCTCGGTTCCTTACCCGATCTGGTTTCCAACCCCACCAACACGACGCCGTCCACTGCCTTCGAGATAGGCCTCGATTCGGTCGTCAACAGCCGTGTCCAGCCTGCCAACACCTACTGGTTCCGCTTCAACGGCCGAAAGGGCCAACACCTCTCCGCTCAGGTCCAAGCGCGCGCCCTCGACTCTCGTCTCGTCCCCGACCTCGCCTTCCTGAACTCCAGTCTTCGCGAGCTCCGCATCGTCCGGCGAAACCCCGTCTTGGATTTCCTCGTGCCCGAGGACGGCGCGTTTTTCCTGCGTCTGAATGATCAAACGTATCGGGGCGGGGACGATTTCGTGTATCGGCTCACCCTTTCCTCCCGACCCCGGGTCGAGTTCGCCTTCCCCCTCGCGCTCGCGAGCGGCGTCACCCAACGCGTCACTCTGTTCGGCTGGA
>JBBQIU010000768.1:0-2480 GCA_038325245.1 Verrucomicrobiota bacterium | reverse complement strand
GCCGTCCCGATGACTGCGCACGACAAACGATTCCGAGAGCGCATTCACCGCCTTGGTCCCGACCCCGTTCAGTCCCACGGAGAACTGGAAGACGTCGTCGTTGTACTTGGCCCCCGTATTAATCTGGCTGACGCACTCGATGACCTTTCCAAGGGGAATCCCACGGCCGTAATCCCTCACGGTCACCTGACCCTTCGGCTCGGTGGCGATCTCCACCTGGCGCCCGTGGCCCATGATGTACTCGTCCACCGCGTTATCGACCACTTCCTTGAGCAAGATGTAAACTCCGTCGTCGCAGTGGGATCCATCCCCCAGCCGACCAATGTACATGCCGGTCCGCTTCCGGATGTGCTCAATGGAGGACAGGGTCTGGATCTTGCTCTCGTCGTATTGGTGCGGCTTTGGTTCGGCCATGGTTGCCGCCGCCATTCTCCGGAGCCCGCACACTGATGTCACGCTTCCCAACGGCTCCACTCGTGACATGGGGTGTTGGTAAAAGCACTGAACTCTTACTCTTAATCCCAATCCTAATCCTAATCCTACTCTTAATCTTGCTGGTCCTGTCCACGGAGCGGGACCGATTAAGATTAAGATTAAGATTACGATTACGACGAAGACGAAGAGGGGGAGCTCCAGAGCCTTTGACGGATGTCGCCGTCTGGGCGATAGAAGGCGTCACCGATGCGTAACGTTTCCCCCGGGGGGCTGGCGACGGCCATTCCGGCCAGCCTCCCTGCCGCCTATTGCCTTTTCCTTTTCTTGTTACTGCTGCCTGCCCATCCGGCGCTCGCGCAAACCAGCCTGCTCGTCGATACCAACGCAACCTGGCGTAGCTTCAAGGGCCTCTCCGACCCCTCGCCCAGCGAACGCTCTGCCTGGCGCACGGTCGAGTTCCCGGACATCCCCTGGGCCGAGGCCGCCGCCCCGTTTTGGTACGGCGAGTCCGCCCTGTTCGGGGGTACCGGCACCGAACTCACCGACATGCTGAACCGCTTCTCCTCCCTGTACCTGCGCAGGAAATTCACCGTCTCTAATCCCGCCATCCTCGAATCCCTCGAACTCCGCGCACTCTGCGACGACGGCTTCATCGCGTGGATCAACGGCCGTCAGGTCGCGTCGCTCAACCCGCCCACGGGCGTCCCCGGATACAATTCCCTTGCCGGCGCCAATGCGCCGGAGCCAATCGCCTGGAACTCCTACCCTGCCCCGACCGCGGTCTCCGCCCTCGTTCCCGGCGAGAACGTGCTCGCCGTCCAGGTCTTCAACACCAGTCTTGGCAGCAGTGACCTGGCTTTCGAAGCCCAGCTCACCGCGACCCTGGCGCCGTCCGCAAGCCCGGTCGTCCTCCACACGCAACCCGCTTCCGGCCCCCTCACCGCCCTCGGCAGGATCGTCGTCACATTCAGTGAACCGGTCCAGGGTGTGCGCGCCGAAGACTTCCTGATCAATGGCGCCAGCGCGACCCGGGTCGAAGGTTCCGGGGCCACCTACACCTTTTTCTTCCCACAGCCCGGTTTCGGACCCGTGGAGATCCGCTGGGGAACCCTTCATGCCATCGAAGACTTCGAAACTCCCCCGAACCGATTCGAAATCACCGCGTCCGGTTCCGTCTGGGGCTATGAATTGGTCGATCCGTTTGGGCCGTCCGTCGTCGTCCGCCAACCTCCCGCCGGCGCCACGGTCTCCGCATTGACCCAGATCCTCGTCACCTTCGACAAGGCCGTCACGGGCGTTGACGCCGAGGATCTCCTTCGCAATGGCGTTGCCGCCACTCGCGTGGGCGGCATCGGCGCCGGGCCGTACCTTTTCGAATTTCCGGCCGCTCAAGCGGGGGAAGCGGTCCTCACCTTTGCTCCAGACCACGCCATCGAGAGTGATGCCTTCGAACCCCATCCGTTTTCGGGATCCCGCTGGACGTACACCGTTCAACCTCAGTTCCAACCCGCGTCCCTCCGCATCACGGAGTTGATGGCCGAGAACTTCACGACCTTCCGGGACGAGGACATGGATCCCGAGGATTGGATCGAGATCCACAACCCCACGGCCGGCACGGTGAACCTCGAGGGTTGGTCCCTCACCAACGACCGCGACGACCTCGAACAATGGGTCTTTCCGGCGATAAGCGTTCCTGCGGGGGGGTATCTGGTTGTCCTGGCCTCCGGCAAGGACCGGCGCCCCGCCACGCCAGTCAGTCCCCTCCATACCAATTTCAAACTCAATCCCAACGGGGGTTACCTCGGCCTCTTCGCTCCGGAACTGCCGCGCCGCGTCGTGAGTGAAATCACTTTCCAGGAACAGGGTCCCAACCACTCCTATGGCCGGGAAAACAACACCGGCGAATGGCGCTACTTCCTCAACGGCACCCCGGGCAGCCTCAATAGAACCAGCCCCATCGCCTCCGCCGTCGCCGAAGTCCGCTTCAGCGTTCCCCGCGGCTTCTTCAGTGGCGCGTTCAACCTGACGCTCTCCTGCGCCACCCC
>JBBQIU010000767.1:0-2482 GCA_038325245.1 Verrucomicrobiota bacterium | reverse complement strand
ATTCCAGGGCAAGAACCTCAAGCCCGCCGAGAAGGCCGACCTCAAACTCGAACAACAACCGGGCGGCCTCTCCGACGACGACGCCCGGCTCGTGGGCAATTTTATGAAAGAATCCCTCGGCGACCGCGTGTCCGAGGTCCGCACCTCGCGCCGCCTCGTGGGCAGTCCGGCGGTCGTGCTCGACGCCGACGAATTCACCACCGCTTCAATGCGACGGATTCTCAAGGCGATGAAGCAGGACGAACCCAAGGCCTCCGCCCTCCATCTCGAGATCAATCCAAGGCACCCCGTCATCGTCGGCCTCGAAAAGCTGCGTCAAACCGACGCCCCCCTCGCTGCCAAGGTTTCCGAGCAGATCTTTGACAACGCCCGCCTCGGCGCCGGATTGCTCGAGGATCCCCAGACATTGCTGCGCCGGATGAACGAACTGCTCGAGCGTCTCGTCAGTCCGCATCCCTGACCCCAGACTGGGGCCCATGCCCGATCCCCGATCTCCGATGGCCAGCGCCACCCCGCCGGCCATCGATCGCTTTCTTGCCCGGTTCGCCCAAAGCCTTGCGGACGCCTCGTTCGTCCGCCTCCTGCTTTCCCATCCCACGCCAGAGGCTTCGCCCCTCACCCGGGTGGAAGCCCGCCTCATCCAACTCCGCGATCAGGCGACCTTGAGCCTCACCCTGCGTGAAGCCCGCCGCGATACGACCCGCAACCTCTCCCTGCCCGAAGCCGGCCCCGGGCTTTCCGGGGAACTCGGTTCCCGGTTTCAGTCCGCATTCCTCCAAACAACCCGCAAGGACTGGCAGCTTGCCCTCCCGCCCGATCGGCCCTCTCGTCTCGTCGCGCATACCCCAAAATCCGTCACCCCCCCGGTCAGGTCCCACGACCAGGTCCGGAACGGCCCCTTCGATCCCACCGCCCAAGACTGGCTACAGGCCCTCCGCCTGGTCGACTCACATGGAAAGCCCTTCCCGTCGCGGGCGGACAAATACCGACAAATCCTCCGCTACGCCGAGATCCTCGGGCATCTCCTCCGTGACGCCGCCTTCCCGGAAGGCGCTCCCCTGCGCGTCGCCGACATGGGCTGTGGTCGCGGTTACCTGACCTTCGCCGCGTGGCAACTGCTCAGTCGCCAGACCGGACACATGTCCGACGTCACCGGCATCGAGGCGCGCCAGGAACTGGCCCACGAAGCGCAGGCCATCGCCGGGAAACTGGGGCTCGCCGGGCTCCGATTCCTATCGGGCCCCATCGCTGAATTCAACCCAGGCACGCTTGATGTCCTGATCGCCCTGCACGCCTGCAACACGGCCACCGACGACGCCATCCGGCGGGGCATCGAACTCGGCGCCCGCCTGATTCTCGTCGCCCCGTGTTGCCATCAGGAACTTCGTCCCCAACTCGGAAAGCCGCCCCTCTTCGCGCCACTTCTCGCCCACGGAATCCTCGCGGAGCGGTTCTCCGAATGGCTCACGGACGGTTTGAGGGCGCTGTGCCTCGAGGCAGAAGGCTATCGGACCAAGCTCATCGAGTTCGTCGCATCCGAACACACCCCGAAAAACCTGCTGCTCGCCGCCATCCGATCGGACGACAACCCTGCGTTGAACCGTCGGAACGAGGCGCGCAACGAAATCGACAGGCTCAAGGAGTACTTCGGTCTTCAGCGGCTCGCCTTGGATCCACCGCAACGCGACGCGACGCGACGCGAAGTGACATCAAATGACTTCCAACCGTGATGCCACCGATTGGGACGCGCTCGAGCGGCTCCGCCGCGCGTTCCTCGACGGAACGGCCGGGGAACGGGACTACTGGCGGAACGACACGGACCTCGCCGCCTACGATGCGACCTTCGCCCAGCGCATCGGCTGGAAATGGGACTTTGTGCTGGCCGATCTCAGACAGCTCGGCTGGACGCCGCCGGCGGGTAACCTGCTGGACTGGGGTTGCGGATCGGGCATCGCCGGACGCGCCTTCCTCGACCACTTCCCGAACACCGACTTCCCGTCGATTCACTTCTGGGATCGATCCTCCAAGGCGATGGAATTCTCCGTGCGCCGGGCCCGGGAACGTTTTCCGGAGCGTCGTATCGAGGCGGGACTGATCGAAGCCCCGTCTGTGCTCCTGCTCAGTCACGTCCTGACGGAACTCGTCCCCCCGCAGGTGGATGCCCTGCTCGTTTCCGTGGCCCAGGCGACCTCGGTAATCTGGGTGGAACCGGGCACCCACGCCGCCAGCCGGGACCTGATTGCGCTCCGCGAAAGGCTGCGCCACAACTTCCACCCCATCGCGCCCTGTCCCCACTCGGGCCCGTGCGGCGTTTTGGCCCCAGGCAATGAGCCGCACTGGTGCCATCATTTCGCGCCGCCTGCACCGGGTGTTTTCACGGACCCTTTTTGGGGACGTTTCGCGAAACTCCTCGGGATCGACCTGCGCAGTGTCCCCCTGAGTTACCTGGTCCTTGATCGACGGCCCCCGCGTGCCTTGCCCG
>JBBQIU010000766.1:0-2483 GCA_038325245.1 Verrucomicrobiota bacterium | reverse complement strand
AGTGGATCGCCGATTTCGGCATTAAAACGGAGGACCTCAAGAACCTCACCGTCGCCGCTCTCCTTGCGAAACTGATCGCGACCACCGACGACGCCCCGGTTCAGGGCGCGCTCAAGGCCGCGCTTCAACTGGCTCGCGGCGCCGGCTTCGGGGAGTCCCTGGCGGCAAGGTTCATCGAGGAAAAACCCGCCACGAAGGCCTGAAACGCTGTGACCCCGAGGGCGGAAGTTTTTCCCTCAATGGACGCGACCCCTAGCCCGGACCCCGTGCCGGCAACCGCCCAGACCACGGAACCGGCGCCCCCAACACCGGCCTCAAGGGGCGCCACCGCCACCCTCGGCAGCGCCACGTACGAGATCCTCCGCCAGCGACTCCAAACACTCGGCGGATCGCTGCGTGAGCGGATGAACCGGCTGGACGCCCGCCGCCGCGAGGTGTTCGGCGCCATCGAATCCAAAATCCTCCAAGCCGACCGGATCACCACCAACCACAACTGCACCCCCCGCGACCTCATCCGCCTCGGTCCCGGCCGGTTTCTCGTCGGCTTCAACGTCCAGTTCGGCTTGAAGAAGGAAATCGAACTCGCCGACGTCTTCGCCGTTTACAACCGCGACGAGGCCGCCGGCACCTTCCGCGATGCCGAACTCACTCCCCTCCAGGATCCCCGCTTCCTCACCGACTTTAAACGCCTCTACCACGTCTACGAAAAGACGGTGTTCTCCAAGTTTTCCGAGATCGACGGCCGCCTCTACATGGTCTTCCAGATCGGGGCCGGCCCCGGCGATATCGCCGTCTTCAAGTGGGCGTTCGATAACGGCGCCCTGCGCTTCGTGGATGGCCGCGCCGAGGCCGACTTCCGACGCGTCGGCTTCCCGCCCACCCACCCGTTCCGCTGGCTGACCCCCGACCGCGAGTCCTTCCGCTACGGCGACCACCCCCACGTTTCCATCGAGGACAGGGTCTTCGTCGAGTGCATCGGCGGCGACCTGACGATCAAGGTCGAGGACAACACAGCCAGCGGCGAGGGCGTCTACTCCGAACGCGTTGAGGACCGTCACCAGAAGGTGGACGACGCCGAGATCTCCTTTGTCATCCTTAACCATCTGGTCCTGCTCAGGGTCCGCCCCTACAAGGAATCGACCCATCGCCACTTCGTCTACAACCAGAAGCTTCAGACGGTCGATCGCGTCGATTCGATCGGGCAATCCTGCGCCCTGCTGCCCCAGGACCACGGCCTGATCTTTCCTGATGGCTTCTACCTCGCCACCGGCGAACTCAAGCGCTTCGAAGGGCGGGAGACCGGACTCGTTCTGGAACGTGTCATTCATGCCCCAAATGGAGAGGACTCGTTGTTCATCTTCTACAGCGGTGCGATGGGGATCTACGTCCTGATGGCCTATCGCCTCATCCCCCAGCAGGTCGAGGAACGCATCGTCTGCCACGGCTTCTCCCTCTTTCCAAACGGTCATCTCCTCCTCTTCCGCGCCGACCCCGAACCCCAGAAGCACCACACCGTCCAACTCCGCCAGACCCCGTTCCACGAAAAAGGCTACGAACCCTCGGGCAAACGCGACGCCTTCCTCTACCAAATCGGCAACAAGGACGTCGTCCGCTGCCTTGCCGAGTGCAACGAGGTCTGCACCCTCATCGAACGGCGCAATCCCTACGCCGAACTCTACGCGGACGTCGTCAAGCGCTGCGGTGTCGTCCTTGATGCCTATCCCTGGCTCGGCAGCGACGATGGCTTCCAGGTCGATGCCTCCCTCAGACTCGTCCAGGCCGCCGCCGATCAGGCGGTCGAGGAATTTGACAAGGTCCGCCGTCTCCAGCGCGAGGCCGCCCAACAGGTCGCCACCCTCCGCAAACGTTGTGACGAACAGTTCGGCGCCCTCCGCCGCGCCAACTTCAACCGCCTCGACGACTACGTCCAAAACCTCGCCGCTCTCCGACGGCTCCGCGGCGATCTCATCACCCTCAAGGACGTCCGCTTTGTCGACCCCGCCCCCATCGCGGAACTCGAGCAGGAGGTCGCCTCGCGCGCTGCCGAACTGGCCGGAGCCTGCGTGAAATTCCTCCTCAGGCCCGAGGCCCTCGAACCCTACCGAAAGCAGGCCGCCGAACACCTCGCCGCCGTCGATCTCGTCACCCGCGCCATCGATGGCCGAAAGCTCGACGAAGCCGTCGCCGCCGCCCGCGTCGAGCTCGAGATGCTCATCGAGATCGTCAACAACCTCCGCATCGAGGACGCCACCGAAACGACCCGGATTCTTGACGCCATCACGGCGGTCTACGCGACTCTCAACCAGGTCCGCGGCGCGCTCCAGAAACGGCTTCAAAGCCTCGTCGCCACCGAAAACGCCGCTCGTTTCCAAGCCCAGATGAAGCTGCTCGGCCAGTCCGCCGCCAGCTTCCTCGACCTCTGCGAGTCGCCGGCCCAGTGCGACGAATACCTGAACCGCATCAGCGTCCAGCTCGAGGAATTG
>JBBQIU010000765.1:0-2485 GCA_038325245.1 Verrucomicrobiota bacterium | reverse complement strand
GTCAGCGCCGCGGACTCCGGTCAGGTCACGATGCGGCACCCCCGCTACTCCGACCCCCGGCGATCCCCCCAGTACCTCGGCACGATCGTCCACGATCCATCGCTCGGCGACAGCCGCATCCCGGTCCTGCACTGGTTCATCCAAAGCCCCGGTGCCGCCGACAGCGACACCGGCTCCCGCGGCTCCGTCTTCTTCGACGGGGAATTCTACGACAACGTCGGCGCCAACCTGCACGGCCAGAGCACCCGGGCATTTCCGAAGAAATCGTACGACTTCGACTTCAATCCCGGATTCAAGTTTCGCTGGCGCGAGGGACAGCCGCGCGTGGATGACTTC
Source organism: Verrucomicrobiota bacterium (assembly GCA_038325245.1). Classification (GTDB taxonomy): domain Bacteria; phylum Verrucomicrobiota; class Verrucomicrobiia; order Limisphaerales; family CAIMTB01; genus CAIMTB01. Next base: position 2,149 of record JBBQIU010000765.1, on the reverse strand, counting down.
AACCTCCTCACCACTTGGGCAGACAAATCCCATCTTCGAAATGTCCTGGCCTATGAGACCTACGACCGGGCGGGCGCCATGGCCCACTTCGCCATTCCCGTCCGCGTTCAACAAAACGCCCGCTTCTTCTCCGTCGCCAACCTCGTGGAGAACGGCGACGAAAATTTCCTGGAACGGCTCGGCCTCGATCCCCGGGGTGCCCTTTACAAGATGTACAACGTCGCCGACAGCACCGCCGGCGCGGAGAAGAAGACGCGCAAGACCGAGGGAACCCAGGACCTGGCCGCCCTGATCAGCGGCCTCAACGCCGGCTCCACCCAGGCGCGCCAGGCGTTCCTCTTCGACAACCTCGACATTCCGGGCGTCGTCAACTACCTCGCGACCCGCGCCCTGACCGGCGACAACGACTGCTGCCACAAGAATTATTACCTCTACCGGAACTCCGATGGCTCCCGCGAGTGGCTGGGCCTTCCCTGGGACGTCGACCTCAGCTTCGGCCGCGTGTGGACCTGTGGCAGCCCGTGCCTCGCCTACTACGACGAGACGATCTACACCAACACCGGCCTCTTCGTGGGCGAGAACAACGTCGTCTTCTCGGCCGTCCTCAACAATTCCACCACCCGTCCGATGTACCTCCGGCGCCTCCGCACCCTCGCCGACGAACTCGCCCAACCCCCGGGCATCCCGCCCGACCAGGATCGCTGGCGCCTTCGCACCTCCCAGTTGCGCGATCTCATCGCCCCGGATGCCGCCCGCGATCTCGCGAAATGGGGCACTTGGGGACGACGCGAAACGATCACCCAGGCCGTCGACCGAATTCACAAAGAGTTCCTTCCGGGCCGCCGCAATTACCTCTTTAACACACTCACCCGCTCCGGAACCCTTCCCCCATCCCAACCCCAAAATGCCGTCATCCGCTTCGCCCGCATCGAAGCGCGCCCCACCTCCCGCAACCGGTTTCACGAGTTCCTTGAACTCACCAACGCCAATTCCTACGCCGTCGATCTCTCCGACTGGCGCATCGACGGACCCGTCCAATTCCGCTTCAAACCCGGCACCGTCCTCCCCGCCCGCTCCAACGCCTTCGTCTCCCCGGATCGCCGGCAATTCCGCACCCGCACCGTCAGCCCGAAGGGCGCCGAGCGCAGGCTGGTCCTTGGAAACTACGACGGCGAGTTGGACGCGCGCGGCGGCACGCTCACCCTCCTCGATCCCCGCCACCGCCTCGTCCACACCGCCGCCGTCCCGGCCGATCCATCTGCCGCCCAGGCCGGCCTCCGCATCACCGAACTCATGATCGAACCCGCGGGCTCAGACGGCGCGTCCGCAGCCGAGTTCATCGAACTCCAGAACATCGGCGCCATACCGCTCGACCTCACCGGACTTCGCTTCACGATCGGCGTCGCCTTCGACTTCTCGAGCGTCAACCCCACCTTCCGCACCCTCGCCCCGGGCCAGCGCGTTCTCGTCGTCCGCAACCTGGGCGCCTTCCAAGCCCGCTACGGAGTCGGGCTCAACATCGCTGGCGCCTACGAGGGCCAACTCGACAACGACGGCGAACAACTTCGCCTCGAGGATGCGTCCGGCGAACCCATCCTCGATTTCACCTTTGATCTCGCACTCTTTCCCCAGGCCGCCGGGCTCGGCTATTCCCTCGTCATCCAGGATGCCTCCGCCTCACCCGGAAACTGGAATCGACCCGGCGCGTGGCGGCCCGGCACCGAACCTGGGGGTTCCCCAGGAATCGACGAGCCAGGCCCGCCCGCCCCCATCCTCTCTCCCGTGGTCATCAACGAAGTCATCGCGCACACCTCCCCGCCCCTCGTGGACGCTGTCGAACTCCACAACCCCTCGTCCGTTCCCGCCGATATCTCGGGATGGTGGCTCACCGATGACCCCTCCCTACCCAGAAAATTCCACGTGCCCCCCGGCACCGTGCTGCCACCGGGCGGATTCCAGGTTTTCGACGAATCCCACTTCGCCCCACCGGGCAATGCCCCCACGAATTTCAGATTCTCCACCCACGGCGATGACGTCTGGCTCCTCGGAACACGGCCAGACGGCTCCTTCAGCGGCTACACCGACGGCTTCGAATTCCCCGCTTCCGCCGACGGCGTCTCCTTCGGCCGGTTCACCAACAGCACAGGCG
>JBBQIU010000764.1:0-2485 GCA_038325245.1 Verrucomicrobiota bacterium | reverse complement strand
CCGCGCTCACTGCCGAGTCCTGCCGGTAGGTCGCCGAGAGGACGATCAGGCGTTGAAGAGCCTTGATGTTCCACCCCGAGCGGATGAACTCCGTGGCCAGCCAGTCCAACAGTTCCGGATGGCTCGGCCACTCGCCCTGCGACCCGAATTCCTCCGCCGTCTTTACAATCCCGGTCCCGAAATACTTCTGCCAATACTGGTTTACCGCCACCCGCGCCGTCAGGGGATGATCGGGATCCATCAACCATTTCGCGAGGCCCAGGCGGTTCGGCGGAAATTCCTCCTTCCACCGATGCAGCCGGGTCGGAACTCCGGCTGTGACCTTCTCACCCGGTTGATTGTACTGGCCCCGGACGAGCAGAAACGTGTCCTTCGGCTTGTCCGAGTCCCGCATGACCATGGTGGACGCCCACCCATTCCGGAACGCGTCCCGCTCCTTGCGCCGGGCCGCCAGCAGTTTCTCCGATTGCTGCACCTCGCTCACAAACTTCTGCCGGTAGTGCCGCCTCAGCACCGTCTTCGATTCATCCGAAACACTCGTATCCTCCACCAGCAACCCGGCCCGAACAGGGTCCGGAAGCTCCAGAAAGGAACCGAGATCCCCGGCCTGCGTCGTCGACAACCGGAACCGCTCCGGAACCCCAGCCCCCGCCGGCGTCCCCTTCCCCGACTCCAAACGAATCCGTAGATCCGTGCCGCCCACGAACCCAAACGCCTCATGGGTCCGCAACCACACCGTGTGCGCCGCAGAATTCGTCGATCCCCAACCCGACGAAGGATCGGCGTCCAAGAGTCCCTTTGCCGCCTGCCCATCCGGGCTCACGTCGGCTCCCACGCCCGCGAATTCCAGTGGCACCTCGACCAAGGGTTCCGCTCCCAGACGAAACGAGAACCCTCCCGATCCCTTGCCGTTGCTGACCTTCAGAACCAACTGGTTTTCGCCCCGACGAAGCCACAACCGCACCGGCTCCGAATCCTCCGCCACGGGTCGCGCCGTGTTTTGTGAAAGGATGCGCCGGCCGTTCAGCCAGACCTGGAGTCCGTCGTTGCTTCGCACGTAAGCGTGGCGCACCTGGGGCGATTCCACATGAATCGTGCGGAAGAGGTAGTGCGCCGTGTTCTCCCCGGTTAATGCCACGCCCTCGCCGTCCGGCCAGTCCAGCTTCTCCACCCAGCGCACCTTCCCGTCGAGATACGTACCCCGCACGTCGGCTGCCGACTCAGGGCCATAAGCCTTGTCGAACGCTTCCCGCGCCGAACCCGCAGGAAAAGGCCCCGCAACATGCCAGACGCCCGCGCGCGATGTTCCCGCTGCCGAACGCGCCGTATCCGGTTGGCGCGCCCGGACCACGGCTTCGACACGCGCCACAAAGAATCCGGGTGAAACGGCGCCGGAATTTGTCACCGCCACGGTTCCTGGCAGAACCTCCAGTCGTAGCCCCGTCAACGACGATGCGTCCGTTCGCACCTCCAACTCATACGCCCGCCCCGCGGTTGCCGCGTCGAGCTGGATCGCCTGATCCTCACCCTGAACCAAGCGAGGTCCGTCCGACACCGAGGCCGACGCAAGGGCGACCGGGGTCCATCCCCCGACGTGTGCCTCGCGATGACGCTTCTCCCACGCGGCCTGACCTGAGTCCCAATCCTCCTGGGGTGCCTCCAACGCCAGTTTCGTCGCCGCTTCCAGTGCGCGCACCTCCGAGTCGTACTCGGCGAGTCGCGCCCGCTCCGCTTCCGTCTCCAGCGTCATCTTCGGTACGGGATTCAGTTCCTCGGCATCGAGTCCGTTCTCGGGCACCTGGTTGAAAAACGCGAAGAGCTGGTAAAACTCCCGTTGGGAAATCGGATCGTACTTGTGGTCATGGCACTCGGCACATGCCACCGATGTACCCATCCAGACCCGGGCGGTCGTATCCACCCGACCCACGACATACTTCACCGAGTATTCCTCCGGAAGCGCCCCGCCCTCGGAGGTCGTCATTTCGTTCCGATGGAATCCCGTCGCAATCCACTGTTCGCGCGTGGGCTTGGGCAGGAGATCCCCCGCGAGCTGTTCGGTCGTAAAGACGTCGTACGGCTTGTTCTCGTTGAAGGCCCGAATCACCCAGTCCCGCCAGTGCCAGAGATCCCGGTGGCGGTCGTGATGATAGCCCTGGGTCTCGCCAAACCGCGCCAGGTCGAGCCAGGTCTGCGCCATCCGCTCGCCGTAATGAGGCGATCCCAAGAGCCGATCCACCACCTTCTCGTAGGATCCCGCACCCGTGTCCGCCAGGTAAGCATCCAATTCCTCAACCGTCGGCGGCAGTCCGGTGAGATCCAACGAAACGCGACGCAGCAGTTTCTGCTTCGTCGCCGGCGGCGCCGGTCTGAGCCCGTCCTCTTCCAAACGCGACAAAACGAAACGATCCACCTCGTTCGTCGACCATCCCTGGTCCTTCACCGCCGGCAACTCGGGTCGCTTCGGAGGAAGGTAGGCCCAGTGCCC
>JBBQIU010000763.1:0-2489 GCA_038325245.1 Verrucomicrobiota bacterium | reverse complement strand
ACTCGACCGCAATCTGGGGGCGGCCTATTTCAACGTCGGTTGTCTGTACCTGGAGCAGGGGGAGGCGGTTCTGGCCTCGGATTCGCTTTGGGCGTATGTGGGTCTTCAACCCCGGGCGGCGGACGGGTGGGTGAAGCTTGGCCAGGCGCAACTTCGAACACGGAAGTGGGATCAGGCGGAGCGGAGCTTCGTTGAGGCCGTCCGTCTGGAGCCGGGTCGGGTCGATGCGTTGAACGGAATGGGAGTGGCTCTTCAACAGCGCCGCAAGTTGAGGGAAGCCTGGCAGGCGTTCTCGAACGCGATCACGCACGAACCCGGGTTCGCTCCGGCGTGGTTGAATCTGGGAGTGATTGCGCACCAGAACGGCGCGAAGGGCCAGGCGGCGCAAGCCTATCGCCACTATGCCAACCTGCGTCCCGAGATGGCGCGCCAGATGAATCTCGCAGAGGTGATCCGCCAACTCGAAGCCCCTCAGGGGTCGCCCATCCGATTGCCGCCGGCGCCCATCACGAATGCCCCCGCCCAGACGCCGCCACCCGTGCCGATAACGCCGAGGGCGGCCGTGGAGGCGCCGGTTCCTCCGACCACCCTTCCGGCAAACGCGGCTGCCGACGTGGCCCTGGCGTCCACGACTCCACCGACGACGAACGGTCCAACCCAGGCGCGTCCGCCGCCCGATCCCGCTGCGGCGGATGCGGAGGCCCGCGTCGTGCCGGACGAGACGGTCGCGCAGGCCGCGATTCCGGCGACCCCGACTTCTTCGAGCCCTCCGACCTTCGCCCCGCCTGAGGCGGTGACTTTTGCCGACTTTTCCTCAGAGATCCCCACGGATCCTTCGCCTGCCAGCGATTCCACTTCCCCCCCGCCCGACGCCTTCGTTCTCCCGACGCCGTCCCTTGCAGAAGTCCTACCGACGGTGGCGGTGGAACCGACGAATGCCCCGGTTGAATCTGCCAGCCCAGCGGTTGTCGTGGCGATGGAACGTGTGGAACTGCCGCCGGCGGACACGCTTTTGATGGGTGTGCGGGATGAAGGGCAGGCGACGTCGCGAATGCCGGATGGCGTGGTGAGTTCGAGCCCGGATTCCGATTCCCATTCGAGCTCGTTGTCCTCAGACGGGGACGCCCTGCCCCTCGTGCGGCCCATCGCTGCCCAGCGGTCCCCGCCGGGAACCGAGAGCACGGACAAGAAGAGTTTTTGGAGTCGGGCGAACCCGGTGAACTGGTTTGGATCGGAGGAAGAAGTGGCTTCCCGCACAGATCCCCGCAAATCCTCGGAAACCGAACCCGAAGCGAGCGGCAGCAGTTGGCGATGGGCGAATCCGGCGAGTTGGTTCCGTGCCGATACGACCACGGTGGGTGACGGTGAAGGCGCGAGGCCGAAGTCGGGAGCGCCGGCACCGGCGTTGAGCCCCGAGGTGAAGCCGTTGGTGTTGGCGGCGTTTCCGGAACGTGCGGCTCCGTCCCAGGCACCCACGTCCGAAGTGAGGCAGGTGATGGTCCCCGTCCGACCGGCTCCAATCCCTGACCCGCCGGCCGTCGAGAACCGGCGGTATGCGTATCTCCGGCCCGCAAAGCCCGCCGTTGGAAATCGCTCCGCGTCCCGCGCGGTACTTGCCCAGGCCCTTGAAGAGCATCGGCGCGATCGGCTTGAAGCAGCGGTAAAATTCTACGAGGAGGCGCTTCGCCTCGACCCGGCTTCGACCGAGGCCCATCAGAATCTGGCAGTGGCGGCGATGCAGTCGGGGAATCTGCCGCGGGCACTTTCGGCCGGGGAAACGGCCCTGGTATTGCAGCCCCAGACGGGGGCCGCCCGGTTGAACTTCGCGTTGGCCCTGGATAGGGCCGGGTTCGCGGTCGATGCGGCGGCGGAAGCGGAGAGGGTGGTTGCCGGCAATCCAGACGATTCGGCGGCGCACCTGTTGCTAGGCAATCTCTACGCCCAGCAACTGGGCCGGCCGGAGCAGGCGCGGGCCCACTACCTTCGCGTCATGGAGCTGAATCCGGAACATCCGCAGAGCATCGCAATCCGCCGTTGGCTCGCGGGGCGGTAGGTACCTTCGGATCCCCTAGTCGCAAAGTTGAAGGAGCGCGTCGCGGACGTTCACCGCCCCGAGGGAATCCGGGAGATCCGCCTCCCTGGGAACGATGAGAAGGGGCCAATCCTGAGGGTCGGCGGGTCGGCATCCGTGGGAACCGCGCACAAGGCCCGCGTCCAGCGGGATGAGGTCCATGAGCATGCGAAACCCGAGCTTTTTGCGGAGTAACCGCCAGCCGATCTTCGCCTTGAGCGTGAAGGCTGAGAGCGCGGGGTCGGTGAACAATTCGACCGGGTCGTAGCCCGGTTTGCGGTGGATATCGACGCAGCGGGCGAAGTCGGGCGCGCGCGCGTCGTCGTCCCAATAGTAGTAGGTGAACCAGGCATGCTCCTGGGCGACGGCGATCCAATCCCCGGCACGCGCATGATCAAGGCCGTGTTCGCGCTTTTTC
>JBBQIU010000762.1:0-2492 GCA_038325245.1 Verrucomicrobiota bacterium | reverse complement strand
GAGGGAGTCCTTATTGCAGATGCCGACGGCGCGGATTCGACTGCCCACGAGGTCGGCCGCGTCGGGAAGCGGCCATGAATCCTGGTGCCGGAGGCGGAAGACCTTTTGATCCGCTTCGACGACGATGGCGGAATGGCCGCTGTGCTGCTCGCCGGCCTTGAGAACGACTCCTTCCAAGGCGATGAGTTCCGCATCGTGGGCGCCGGTGGCGGCGGCGAGGGCGGTGATGGGAAGAGGTTGGGGGCTGTTGGTTTGTCCTATTTTCCGGAAAACGGCTTCCTGGAGAACCGGCCTATTGAACGTCGGGGCGGGGAAACCGACGGCTTCGACGATGTCCCCTGGGTCCAGGGGCTCCTTTTGATTGGAATGGATCCGGACGTCGCCTTCGTTGTCCTTGAGGAAGAAGCCGTTCCCGGGCCATGACCATGTGACCACGCCCTGAAGGCGGGTGCGATGCTGCGAGGCGCCGTCCGGTGAATAGCCCATCAGGCTTGCACTGGAACGAAGGGGTAGAGAGTACGGATTGGGTGTTGGAGGTCGCAGGACCTCGATCAGGTTCGTGGTCTGTGTGAGGAGATGGAAGGCGACGAGTTGACGCTGGTCGTTATAGGCCGTTCCGGCGACACCCCGGACCTTCACCCGGGCGTCCACCCAGTTGACCGGTTGGGTGGGATCGAATTCGAGAATCCGCACCTCGAGGCGCGCGCTGCCGGAGGCGAGGAGCAGGACCAGGTGGCCCCAATCAATGGATTGCCGCATAACGATGCCCTCGACCTCGACCCATTGGGAATCATGCTGCCCGAAGGCGAGTTGTTCGATGGCGACGGGGCGGGCAGGTGGCAGGGCGGCGGTGCCAATTGTTATCACATTCTGCGCCACGAGGATGGGGGAGAAGAGCCCTTTCTCTGAGTGACCCTGGATTTCCACGTCATCGCCTGGACGCGGCAGGACCACGGTCGTGTAAACGTAGATCCCGGCGGTGGTGTCCTGAACGAAGAGCAGATCTCCCTGGAGGGCGCTCGCGGTGACAACGCCCCTAATGCGGCACGGCAATCGGGACGCGGCTTGATCGGGAGACAACTCCAGGATGGCCTTCGCGGTCGTGATCGGGGTGGGGGCCGACGGAGACAAGGGCTGGGCGATCGTGGCGAGGGGCGCAAGAATCGACACCCAGAACACGACCAGCGCGAACGGGTTGGTGAACGGAAAGAGATGGATCAGGGGTGGGAGGATAGTTTTGCGATGCGCTGGGTGGGAGCCTGAGCGGGGGACAAAGGGCACCTTCACCCCGCCCGAATTCCGCACCGGATTCAGGTGATGTGGGCGCCCTGGGTTTCGACGTAGACGGCGTAGACGGACTGGCTGGCCGTCATGAAGAGCCGGTTTCGCCTCGCTCCGCCGAAGCAGACGTTGGAGCAGATTTCGGGAAGGAGGATCATGCCGATCCGTGTTCCGTCCGGCGCGAAGATATGGACGCCGTCATAACCCGCTCCCACCCAACCGGCGCTGGCCCAGATATTGCCGTCTACGTCGCAGCGAATGCCGTCGGCGCCTCCGGACCCAGAGCGGACGTTCCCGACACGGGCCTCCTTCAGGTAGGTTCCGGCCTGCGCTACGGTGATCTCCATGGACGTGAAAAGCCGTCCGTTTCGAAGGCTTCGGTTGTCGACAACATCCCATGCTTTAATGGGCTTGGGGCTGGGACCGCCGGAGTCGGCGACGTAAAGGGTCTTGTAGTCGGGGGAGAAGCAGAGGCCGTTCGGTTTGTGAATGTCGTCGGTGACCTTCTCGATTTTTCCGTCCTTGGGTTCGATGCGGTAGATGGCTTCCTTGAGATGAAGGGGACCCTTGTTCCCCTCGTAATTCATCATGCTGCCGTAGCCGGGGTCGGTGAACCAGACACCGCCGTCGGGGTGGACAACCGCGTCGTTCGGGGCGTTGAAGGGTTTGCCCTCGAAGGTGTCGGCGAGGACGGTGACGGTGCCGGAGTACTCGTAACGGACGACGCGGCGGTTGCCGTGTTCGCAGGCGATCTGTCGGCCTTGGAAATCGAAGGTATTGCCATTGCTGTTCCCGGACGGTTGGCGGAACACGGACACGTGTCCGTCGTCGTCGAGCCAACGGCGCTGAAGGTTGTTCGGGATATCGCTCCAGAGCAGATAACGGCCGACGCCATTCCAGGCGGGGCCTTCTGCCCATAGGTTTCCCGTGTGGATGCGTTGGATGGGGGTGTTGCCGAGCTTGTAGGGAGCGAAGCGGGGATCGAGGACGAGGATGTCCGGATCGGGATAGCGGACCGGCTTGCGGCCCGTCCAATCGCGATCCGCGCCGGAGGCATGAAGGGTGGTGGCGCCGGCGAAGGCTGCCGTCCAGCGCAAGAATCCGCGGCGGTGCATGAACCGCGGTTGGGGGCCCTCACCCGGTGCCGCATGCGCGGAACCATCCTCTCCCACCGCCGCTTCGCTCCGGCGGGAGAGGGAGCTGGAGTTGGT
>JBBQIU010000761.1:0-2494 GCA_038325245.1 Verrucomicrobiota bacterium | reverse complement strand
ATGGCAAGGGCGCAGGGTCGGTGAGAACGGCGAAGAATCTCGAATCGGGGCTGAATGCGATGGCTAAGACTTCACTGGTCTGCCTCAACCGGTGAAGGGGGCGCCAGGTCGCCGATTCAAAAATGGCTGACTCCCCGGCGTGCGTTCCGGCCGCCAGCCAACGTCCCTTCGGGTCGAAGGCGACGGCGGTCACCGCATTGGTGAGGTCGAGTCGCGCCGCTTCGGGCCCCTGGGGCAGGGATAGGAGGGCCAATGTGCCGTCGTCCTCGCCCAGCGCGAGCACGCGCCCGTCCGGGTGGAATGCGAATGTCATGGGGCGATACCGGATGGGACGTACGACCCGCAGGGTCTCGATCATGTTGGAGCTGTTCCCGGTTTTCCCACCCAGGCCGGTCTCGAGAACGCGCACGATACCGTCGGCTTCGGAACTCACGGCGAGCCATCGGTCTTCCCCGCCGAAAGCGAGGTGGTCGCCATCGCCCGCGAAATTTTTGATTACAGGGTGGAAGTCGGAGCCTTCGTGGACCCGGATTTCATTGTCGCCCGCGATGGCCACGTGCACGGGCGAGGTGCCGGAGCCCACCGCGAAGTGGCGCCGGTTCAGGGAAAATCGCTGGACGAGGCGGGCGTCGTTGGTTCCCTCCCAGACGAAGAGGGATCGTTGGGTGATCGCCAGAATCCGATCATCCGGGAGGCATGCGACTCCCATCAGGTGCGATCCGAACTCTTCGTCCGGGCCGGTTCGAAGTTGGGTGGGAGTAGCCGAGAGCTGGGTCAGATCCAGGAGGATCGCCGACACATCCGAATGCAAGACCACGCGCGGTTCGGTTGGGTGGATGGAGAGTCCATAGATTCCTCCGTGGAACGTCGGCCCGGGATCAGGCATTTCGCCCCGGGTTTCGCCGGTCTTGCGATCGAGAAGAAGGAGAGATCGCCCCCCCGCGACGACGAGCCGCGTGTCGTCTGCGGGAAAGGCCAGGCCGACCGCACCGCTTGGAAGTTCGCGACGCCACAAGAGGGCACGGGTACGACTGTCCCACAGGGCGACGGTGCCGTCGGAAGCCGAGGTTGCGAGCGCCGCTCCATCGCGACTGAAGGCCAGCGTCCTCACGGAGCCGGTGTGGGCCTGGAATTCGACCGGACGTCGTGGCAGGAGTTTCAGTGCCCGTTCCATGGCGGCGAATCCCTCCGGGGTGGACTGTCGTTGGAGTGACTCGACCGCCAGGAGGGCGCTCACCGTCAAGCCACCCTCCGATTCCTCGAAGGCCTGGTCCGCGCGCGCCGCCAGGTACCGCGCGTCGGCTTCGCTCCGTGCGACGAGGGCCAGATTGCGCTGACGCCAGGCGAGCGCGCCCGCCACACCCGCGGCGATGGCCAGCAGCAGCATGGCGGCCGCGAATCGGCGGACGCGGACCGCAAAGGTGCGTTGCTGGTCGGCCCTTCGCCCCTGTTCCTCGGCCAGAGCCCGGGCCTGCTCCAAGTCCCGGCGTTGGCGCGCCGCGGCTTCGCCGTCCTCGCGGAGCTTGAGCGCCTCACTCGCCTCGAGGAACTCCCGTTCCAGGGAATTCAACTCCGGATCGTGCCCTGGGCGCCACTCGAGGGTCCGGAGGAGTCGCACCCCGCGGTAGAGCAGGCTCTCGTCCCTGCCGCCGCGCTGCCACTCCTGCGCTGCGTCGCTCACCCGACGATGCATGCGCAGGGAGGCGCGATCCTCATCCAGCCATCGCCGCAAGAGGGGCCATGAACGGATCAAGGCCTCATGCGCCACGTCGACAATCTTGCGTCCACCCTCCCCAACTGTATCCGCGACGAGGAGGCGTGAATCCGCCATGGCCTCGATCACCGCCTCGACTTCCGTCGCCTCATCGGACCTTGAGACGAGTTCGGACATCTCGGCCCGGCGCCGGGTGTCTTCGGTGCCTTCGCCGGGTTCGGTCAAACGAAGCATAATCCGGCGAACGATCGCCTGCCGGTTGGGATCGAACGCCCCGTAAACGGCGTCAGCGCGTTTGGCGACGGCGCCGGCCACACCGCCGCTCTCTTGGTAGCCTTCCAGGGTCAACATTCGGCCGCGGCGACGAGTCCAGAGTTCGAACAGGGCGTGTTCGAGCAAGGGCAGGGCTCCGGGCTGCCGCGCGACGTCGTCGAGGATCGTCCTGACGAGCCCTTCCTCGAATTCGAGGCCGACCAGGTGCGCAGGTTCTTCGATGGCCTGACGGAGCGGTTCTTCGCTTAAGGGACCGACCAGGTATTGATTCGCGCCGATGCGGGCTGCGAGGTCTGGGAACGCGGCGCAGCGCGAGTAGAAGTCTGCTCGAAGCGTGAGGATGACGGAATTTCGCCCGCCGGGAATCGACGAGGCGTAGAGGAGATTGGCGAGGAACTGGTCTCGCTCAGCCGGGACGGCGCAAAGCGTGAAGGTCTCCTCGAACTGATCGACGATCCACACGAGGCGTTCGGTGGGGGGGCGGTCGACCAGGGCTTCCTCGGCGGC
>JBBQIU010000760.1:0-2495 GCA_038325245.1 Verrucomicrobiota bacterium | reverse complement strand
GGAATCGAGCCGGCCTGTTTCGGCGAAGTGAAGGAAGGTCTTGAGTGACCTGACGCCGCGACCCGTGGCGCGATCGAGGTCGATGTCCGCGGCGCGGATGGACGAGAAGACGACGCAGCGGCGTCGGGCGCGGGAGATGAGGACGTTGAGGCGGCGTTCCCCACCTTCGGCGCCAAGGGGGCCAAAGTTCATACGGAGGAAGCCGTCGGGATCGCGGCCGTAGCCGATGGAAATGAAGACGATGTCGCGTTCGTCGCCCTGGACGTTCTCGAGGTTTTTGACAAAGAACGGTTCGTCGGGATGGCCGTTGAAGAAGCCTTCGGTGTCGGGGTTTTCGCGGCGGAGGAGTTCGAGTTCGTCGAGGATGGCCTGCTGTTGGCGGACGGAAAAGGCGGCGACGCCGAGGGAGAGCTGAGGCTGACGACGGGCATGTTCCATGACGGCGCGGCAAACGGCCTTGGCTTCGACGTGATTGGTCCCGGTGCCGCCACTGTCAAAGACGCCGTCGCTGACGATTTGGAATTGGAGGCCGAGCGATTCGTCGGTGGGCCTGGGGCTGGGAACGATGAAGAGGCGATCGTCGTAAAACTCCCGGTTGGAGACGGCGATGAGCGAATGGTGGCGACTGCGGTAGTGCCAGCGAAGCATGGCGCCGGGGAGACCGCGGGCCGAGCAAAGGCCGAGGATGCTCTCGATATCCTGAAGTCCGGCGGCGCCTGCCTCGGTCCTGGGTTCGGAATCGTCGCCGGTGACGCGCGCGAAAAAGCGGGTGGGGGGCAACTGCCGGCTGTCGCCGACCACGACGATCTGGCGGCAGCGCGCGATGGCTCCGAGGGCATCGACGGGTTGGACCTGGCTGGCTTCATCGATGACGAGGAGGTCGAAATCGACGGCGCCGGGCGCGAGGAATTGGGCGACGGAGAGGGGGCTCATCATGAAGACAGGCTTGATGGCCTGGATGACGGAGCCGGCGTCGCGGAGGAGTTGACGGACGGGTCGGTGGCCACGCTTACGTTCGAGTTCGCCGGTGACAATGCCGACGGCGCCGACGCCTGCGTTCAGGGCGGGCAAGGCGGCGTGGTGAGTGGCGAGGACGCGGTAGCGAGCGACGGTCAAACGTTCGCGGTCGAGTCGGCGGAACTCCTCGACGAGGCGGGAATGAGAAGTGCCGTCGAAGCGGGCGAGATCGGGATGGTGGCGGGTCAGTTCGCGGAGGACGCGGGTGAAGCAGGAACGGCGGAAGGCGTTGCAGGCGTCGGTGGGTGGGATGGAGCCAACATGGAGGGCCTGGACGAGGGGGGCGAGTTGGAGGGACCGGGCCTGGCGCGCGCGCGCGGCGTATTGGATCCAGGCGGAGAGTGAATCGGGGGCGGCTGCCCACGTTTCGAGGCGGGCTGCGAGTTCATTGAACGGAATGACCTCAGGGCCTTCGACACGGAAAGCCTCGGTCGGGTCGAGGTCGAGATCGGTGACGAGGGTATGGATGGCTGGGATGAAACCCTCGAGGTCGGTAGAGAGAGCGGAGGCGAGAGGCCCGAGGGCGGCGGAGTCAGGCCGGGTGGCGAACGATTGACGGAACTCGGCGCGGAGGCCGTCCGGTTGTTGAGCTTCCACCCAGTGGAGGATTCGACCGAGATGCGACCAGTCGGAGCGTTCCTTGCGCCAAAGGGTTCCGAAGGCGCTGACTCCAAGGGCGTCGCCCTGCCGGAGGGTGCGAAGGGCACTCTGTCCGGAGATGAGGTGGTCAGAGAGGGCGAGGCGGGCGGTGAAGTCGGGAGGGAGAGAGGATCGGGCGATTCCCCGCAGGTCGGCGAGGGCCTTCCGGTACGTGCCGTTGAAAAGGCGGAAGAACGATTGGCCATGGGCGGCGAGGGCTGTGCGAGCGGCGTCGAAGTCCTTTTCCCACGCGGATTCGGTCACCTGGGAACCGACGGCGGTAGAAGCCTCGAGGAAACGGCGACCGGCGGTAATGAGATCGAGGAGATCTGCCCGGGACGTGTCCCAGATCGGGGAGGCGATGGTAGTGGGGTCGAGGGTTGGGGCTTCGAGAGTGTGTCGGGCGCGGATTCCGAGTTGGCGGGCGGAGGCCAGGTTGGCGGGGGCCTCGCAACGGAGGGCAAGGGCGACCGCTCGGGCGCTGGACTGGCAGGCGTGGAGGCGGGTCGACACGTTGGCGATCCGGTCCATGACGTGGGGAAGTTCGGTGGGGAGGATGGTTTCCCGGCGCACACCGCGCCAGGGGTGTTGGGAGGGCGGTCCGAGGGTGAGGATACGTTCGCCCAGTTCGGTGAAGAGTTCTTCGCGAGACGTGCGATCGGCGGGCGACCACGACTCCGCACCGATGAGGTCGATCTTGGCGGCGGATGGCGCGACTTCGCCCAAACGGATGAGTTCGCCGAGGAGGCGGTAGGGGGTTAGACCGCTGGGGGAATGGACGGCATGAAGTGAGTTGCAATGGGCGTTGAGGGCGGAGCGGCGGGAATCCAATTGGGAGA
>JBBQIU010000759.1:0-2502 GCA_038325245.1 Verrucomicrobiota bacterium | reverse complement strand
GACGAACCCTCGCCATGGGAGCGCGGACAGGAGTGTCCACGCTCCCGATCCCGACGACCCGCCTTACCGGCCCACCTCGCGGACGACGGCGGTCGCGCCAGGGTGGGGCTCGGCTATCGTCGGCTCGTACCGGCCCCCGAGGTGATCCGCTAGGAACCTCTCTTCGCGCGCCTGGATGTCGATGCGGTTCGCCGGGCGCGCGAAGCCGTGCCCCTCATCCGGGTAGAGCACATAGGTCACCTTGCCGCCATTTTTCTCGATCGCGGCCACGATCTGTTCCGATTCCGCCTGCTTCACGCGCGGATCATTCGCCCCCTGGCCGATGAGGAGCGGGCGGCGGATCTGATCGGCCTTGAAGAGGGGTGAAGCATTCCGGATCAGGTCGGCATCCTTGGGGTCTTCGATGTTGCCAACACGCACATCGAACATGGCCTTCACCGGCTTCCAGTAGGGCGGGATCGTGCCCAGCAGTGTCCGGATGTTGGAAGGGCCTACGATGTCGACCCCGCATGCAAACACGTCGGGAGTGAAGGCGAGCCCCGCCAGGGCGGCGTAACCACCGTAGGAACCCCCTGTGATGGCGACCTTGCTGCGGTCGGCGATGCCCTCCTTGACCGCCCAATCGACCGCGTCGAGGAGGTCGTCGTGCATCTTGAGTCCCCACTGACGGTTGCCAGCATTGAGATATTTTTTCCCGTAACCGGTGGAGCCCCGGAAATTCACCTGCAGTACGGCATAACCGCGGTTGGCATACCACTGAACGGAGGGGTCGAGGCCCCAGGTATCCCGTGCCCACGGACCCCCGTGGACGTTCAGCACCATCGGGAGGTCCCGGGCCGGCACGCCCACAGGCAGTGTCAGATACCCGTGCAGCGTGAGCCCGTCCCGGGCGGGGAAGCTCACCGGCTTCATGGGCGCGAGGGAGTATTCGGACAACTTGGGTTTCACGGAGAAGAGCAGTTCGCCCTTCTTCGCCTTCCGATCCCACGTGTAAAACTGCGTCGACGAGCGGTCTCGCGTGAAGCCGACCAGCCAGACATCGTCCGCGAGGCTGCGGCTCTGGATCCAAAAATCACCGTCGTTCAGCGCCCGGATGCCGTCGAAGTCCGCCTGCACCGCCGGGTCGAGCACCTTCCATTGGCGCCGGTCCGGCTCGAAGGACACGGCTTCGACCAAATGCCGGTGCGGATGCACCATCACGTCCCCGGCGTCCACAAGATCGGACGCGGCGATGACACGTTCCTGGCCGGTGGCGATGTTCTTCTCGATGACGGCCGCGGTATCGCGGTCCACGGACGACGTGATGAAGACGGACTGACCGTCGGCGGTGAAATCGATTTGGTACAGGTTGTCGTCGGGCCCTACCTTCTTTAGCGATCGCCACGGAGCCTTCACGTCATCGCGTACCCGGATCTCCCAGCCGCCATCGGGGAGGGCGGCATAGGCGAGGCGGATGGAGAACTTCGGGTCCGTGGTCCAGCCGAGGACGTCGCCTGGATTTTCTGTGTCCAGAACGAGGGCGCCGGTCTTCAAGTCGAGGCGGTACACGTCGAAGACGGATCGGTCCCGCGCATTGAGGGACACGAGGAGTTCGTCGGGGAAATCCCTGTGTCCGCCCACGATTTCCGCGCGCACGCCCTGAATGGCGGTGAAATTCCGGACGTTGCCGGATTGGAGATCGACCCCGTGAACCTGAAAATTCTCGTCGCCGTCGGCGTCCTGGAGGTAGCCGAGCATGCGGCTGTTGTAGGCCCAGGCATAAATGCGGATGCCCCGTTTCTTGTCGGCGGTGACGACGCGGGTATCCTGCTGGCCGAGCGTTTGGACCCAGACCTGAAGGACGTTGTTGGTGTCCGGCGCGATCCAGGCAAGTTGTTTGCCATCGGGCGAGAGCTGGGGACTGGTTCGGTCTGGATTGCCGAAGAGCACTTCGCGAGGGATCAAGGGTGGCAACTGGGACATGGCGGCGACGGTGGTGGCGATCACGGCGAACGCCAAGGTGAAGAGGCGGAGTCCCTGGGACCGAGGGGGTATGGAGCTCATGGTGAAGCGGGGATTATGCCGGAACGCCCAGCCTGCTAACCCAGTCTCGAACCGGCGTCAACGCGGGAGCACGCGACAGGGCAGGGGGGGCTTCCCATGAACCGAAGCCGCCCTGGAGGGTTCCGCTCCCTCGGAACCTGTTGAACTCTAGCTCCAACCCAATCCTCGGCGCCGACGGACCGGCGCCCTCCATCGCACGGTTCATGGTTCCAATGCTTGTCCAAATTCTGGAAAACGTTGCTCTTCATGAACCGCCCCGCACAACCACCCCCCGCCTCCCGTCACCCCGCCAACGCCTCAAACAAATCCTTCATCTCCTCCTCCACCCTCCCCGGATCGTCCACTGTCGACGCGATCACCTCGCGCAGCACCCTCCGGTACCGGAGCCGCAGCCGGTGCACCAGCACCTTGATCGCCCCTTCGCTCATGCCAAGGTGACCGGCGATCGTCACGTATGCG
>JBBQIU010000758.1:0-2507 GCA_038325245.1 Verrucomicrobiota bacterium | reverse complement strand
CCGTGACTTGATGAAGCAAGTGCATCGAAATCAACGAATCGATTCCACCGTTCATGGGTAGCGGCGCTTTCCAAAATTTGGACACGTGTTGGGACCATGAAGCGTGCGGTGGAGGGCGCCGCTCCGTCGGCGCCGAGGATTGGGTTAGGGGTAGAGTTCAACAGGTTCCGACGGAGCGGAACCCTCCAGGGCAGCCTCGGTTCCTGGGTCGGTTGTAGCGCAGGTTGCCCAACCTGCTGTGTCGCAGGCAGCCCTGCCTGCGGGTCCGGTTAATGTGTCAGGGCAGCACAAACTGTTCACAGCCAGTCCTTTTCAATTCCGCCAGAGATTCGGCTATTCGGCTCCAATGTTCACCCGACGCTTTACTTCATCGCCGAACTATGGCCAAAGGGATGCCGTCTTCATGAAGAAACCTCCATTTCCTAATCGGAAGATCTCCGAAACGTTGATCGAGTTTGCGCAGCCCATCCTTGCGATCATCGACTCCCAGACGACCGAAGAGAGGATCCGTATGGGCCTATCGATTGCCGTGGGAGTATGGAACGTCTACGTGTTTGACGCCGCTAATGAGAACGACCGGTTTCGGCAAATGCTGAAGCAGTGTGTCGGCTCCCAGTGGGAAACGAATCCGTTGTTACGGAAGTTGGTCGAACGTCGGACTCAGCTGTTCCGAGACGACATGAGGCTGATTGGGGATTTCAAGGTGCGCTTCGATGGAAGTGAACTCCGGATCTGGGCAGAGGCTCGCGATCCGTTTTCCAATACTGGCGATCAAGAGAATCCCGTATGACGGTGCACGCGAATACGGACCGAAACATCCGAATACGATCCATAGCCTCGGAGGGGAGGCCGCTTTCAACAGTCCGTTGATGCCCTAAGTACTATGGATCTGGGCCACCGTGCGAACACCGAATGGGATAGGAAGCTGGCGATTGTTCGGTCAGCGAAGCGAATCGCTGCCCCCGGCACTTGGTCCAAGTCGATTGAACATGACTTTGTAGAAGCCCGCCGCCGCCGTCCGCCCGAATTCGAGGAGGGGCCGGTGGGGAAGGACAATTGTCTTTCCATGCGTATGGGCGTCGGTGCGACGATCGTCCTGCCCGAATGCGAAACCCTCTCCTCTTCCTTACCGCCACGCTATTGTCCGCGGGGCGCGTTCTGACACCCGTCTCCCAGGGTGTTGAAGCGCCGGTGCCCCAGCACGTCTCGCGGGCGGACGGGAACCACGAAGCGGCGCTGCCGAAGGATGGCATTGGCAATGCGGACGGAGGCCCGGGAGCCCCCTCGGGAACGGAGGCGGCTCCCGCGCCCTCGGTTCCAATCATTTACGAGCTTTCAGCGCGACCTACGGGCTGATCTCGATGTATGCCTGGTGGCCCACCTGTTATCTCCACCCGCTCGGGCTCGGCGGAACCTTTGGCGAAACCATCCGACTCAGACAGAACAACGCAACGACCTACAAACCCTTCGACCGGTACGTCGGCGGCGTTCCCATCGCCCTGATGGGGGATCCAACACTCCGACTGTTCGCGGTGAAGCCTCCTTCCGCGCTGACCCTCGGCACCGACAGCGGGCACCGTCCCGTACTGACTTGGGCGGCCTCCACCGACAGCCCACTCCTTGGCTACCATGTGTACCGCGGGGTGGATGAGAGGGGGCCGTTCAGGCGGTTGACGTCCGATCCCCTGACCCAGACGATGTGGACCGACGAGAGCGTCGTTTCGGGAACCTTCACCTACCAGGTCAAGGCCGCGAAGTTGGAAGTCACCCCCAGCGGGACATTCGTCAATACGAGCCAGGCCGTTGCCGCCACGATCACGACGGCGGCCCATTCCGGGGGATCGCCCGTTGCAGGAAGGAGTTCACCCGGAAGCGGCGAAGTTGGAGCCACGTATTGCGGCGTTGACGACCTTGAATGGCAAGGGTGCAGGAACGATTCATCAGGTTGAGCCCGCTTGGGTTTAGAGAAGGGGATGGCGGCGTAACCAAGCTGACCATCACCTGCCTTCGCCAGGGGGGTTCCCTGGGGCGCGTCGACGTGAACTACAGCAGCGTGCCGTTTGGAAGGGGCCGGCAGTTGCAGCCCGGGGGATCCAGCGTCTCTTCCGTCGCGGGAATCGATTACGAGCCGGCACGGGGGACGCTCACGTGGGTTGACGGCGACTCAGCGGCCAAGACCTTTCAGATCGACGTGCACGGGAACCTGAAGCGGGAACTCAATCGGTTCATCATCATACGGTGCGTCGCCACGGACGGCATCCCGATGCATTACCCCGAGACCGGGAACAACTACATTCTCGACGATGACGTCCTCCGCATTCTGGAGGTGCGCCGTGGAGAGGGCGGTGGGCTTTGGATGAGGGTCGGCGGCGCCGCGCGCGAAGCCCTGCAACTGCAGGTTTCGCTCAACCTCTTGACTGGCTCACGCAGGACAGCGTTCTTCCGGGTCCTTCGGGTGACGTGGAGTACGCAATGGAGTTGGTGGCGGCGGAAGCCGGCAGGTTCTT
>JBBQIU010000757.1:0-2508 GCA_038325245.1 Verrucomicrobiota bacterium | reverse complement strand
GGTCGTCTGCCCGTCGCTGGCGAAGGAGGGCATCATTGTTCGGAATGGACCGACTCTCTCATGGAATGGAGAAGCGGTCCTCGAGACGTCCTTTGCCTTGGAGGGTCCGTGGACCGGTGTAGCGGAGGCGGCCTCGCCCTTCACGCCGGCGTCGGTGGGTAGGCGGCAGTTCTTCCGTCTCCGTTCGGACCCGGCACCTCAGGCGTTGCAAAGCCAGACAGAGGCTCCGGTGCTGAGATACGAAGTCGAGTAGGGAACCGCGGGATTGGCCACGGAGGCATGGAGAGCACGGAGAGGGAGAGAGGCAGAGAAGGACGGGGGTCCCCCTTGCGCCAAAGCTTTCGCCAGGGGTTCGCGAATACTCCTGTCCGCCGGGCGCAAAGCGTGTGCTCAACGGCCGCCGCCCGGCCCCTTCGAATTTCAGACAAGCCCTTAGCCGTAACGATTCCGTTGCGATCAAGGGGCCTCGCGCGAAGACGCCAAGAACGCGAAGGAATTCCGGGGGGAACTTTGGCATCAGGATATCGCGGGCGACCTCACCGTTCGGTGCTCGTTTCCACACCACACAGAATCTGGGTTCCGGCTTCTCCTCCTTCGGGTCTTCGGGTCTTCGCGTGCGTCAGGACTGAATCGTTCCGGCTTAGGTCAGGGCCTTCCGGAACCACTTGCGCATTCGTGGCACGAATTGGACCGGTTCGGGCGCCGAAGCGCCCCGGCCGCCCTGGCACACGGAGCCATCCCACGCGGGTTCTGCGATGAGGATCAATGCATCCAGGCGCGGCAGCACCCGGATCTCATGCCGATGGATCTGGTCCTCCTGCCTCCTTGCATGCTCGGCACGGGCGGCGGCGAGGCGCTCGTCCACTTTGAGTCGTGAATCCGCCGAACGGGTTCGCTCAGCCCGTTCCGCGAGTTCGCGGGAGTAACCGTCGAAGTAGGCGTCGATACGTTCCAGTTCGCGCCGGAGGTAGGCTTCCTGGCGGGTTCGGATCGATGCCAGCGGGCGGCCGATTTCTTCGGCCATCCCCTCCATGACAATCCGGCGAAGGCGCTCAGGATCCCGCGCGGGCCAGGCGACATCCGTTGGCGGCGGCGACGCCCACTCGGCGAACTCGAGGGAAGTGGCCAGGGACTCATCCGTTTCTCCGCCCGGGAGCGAGGCGGCGATGCGGTGGAGGGACCAGTGCTGTTCAATGGCCTGGATCTCGCAGCGAACCAATGCCAGCAGCGAGAAATGATGGGAGCGGACGAACGCGGTATGCATGCGCCAGGGTCGGTCGCCGGGCCATTGCGCCCGCCACAGCTTCTCCGCGACCTCGATGCTTGGAGGCCCGTGCCTCGCGTTCTCGGCAACGACCGCACGTTCCAAGACAAGTCCGGAAGACACCAGGGCCTCGGCCAGTCGGAACGTCAGCGGGCAGCCTGGGAAAACGTCGCGGGCCGCGTCTCGCGGTGTGGAACTGTCCGGGGCGGCGAAGCAGAGCTCGGTTTCGAACAGCGTTCCGTCCGGGTGCCAGAGGTGCGCGGCAGGTCCCTCTGCGATCAACTGCAGCCGATCGAACCAGCTTCGCACACACACCGCGCCGAGGTGCTCCAGGGATTCCTGGTAAAAGTCCGCGAGAGCGCCGGGTTCATTTCGAAGTCGGTCCAGATTCATCGGGCTAGTTCAAAGAGTTTCGTAGTCCTTCGAGAACAGGGTCTCGTCGAGGTGTTTCAATTGCCGATAGGCGTCGCGGGCCGTGGCGAGATCCTCTCCAAGGCTCTGAAGGGCCTCGGCGACGCGCCCATCGCTTTCCCGCCATCGACGCAGGATTTCCTCCGCGAACTCGTCGCTGGAGAACCGTTCGCCCAGGACGAGGCCCGTTTCGCCGACCACCAGTTCGAAAAGGTTGAGCTTCTCCTGGAGTATCTCGAGCAGGTGTTCTTGCAGTGTTCCGGCCTGGACGAGGTTGTAGACGTGGACGGGGTGTTTTTGGCCGAGCCGGTGGAGGCGCCCGATGCGCTGTTCGATCTCCATGGGGTTCCAGGGAAGGTCGAAGTTCACCAGGTTGTGGCAGAACTGGAGGTTGCGACCCTCGGTGCCGCAGTGGGTGAGAAGCAGAGCGCCGCCCTCCTTTCGGAATCGCTCGGTGATTGGCTGGCGTGTGGCGGCCGGGGTGCCTCCGTGGATGACGAACGTGCGGACGCCCGCCCGGGTCAGTGCTTCAGCGAGGGCGGCCTGCGTCGCTAGGAACTGGGTGAACACCACAAGCCCGCCTTCTGCGCGGGCGAGCGGCTGGATGAGTGAGCACTTGCGGTCCCAGCTCTCAGACCGGGGCGCCTTCTCCTTCCAGGCGCGCGCGACGGCGGCGTTGGGGAACTTCGCCAGGGCATCGGACCAGGCGGCCGGACTGCTTCCCGAAGCCTGGAGAAGCAGGCGCCCCCAGAGGCTCCCCTGGCTGGAGGTCAGACGCGCGAGTTCCGACCGCAACTCCCCATCCCAGGCCGTCCAGAACCCGCGTTCCTCGG
>JBBQIU010000756.1:0-2522 GCA_038325245.1 Verrucomicrobiota bacterium | reverse complement strand
GGGCGCCGGCCAGGGCGTTTAGTTTCACGGGCTTCGTGATGTAGCTGTCCATGCCGCACGCCATGCAGGCTTCGCGGTCGCCGCGCATGGCGTTGGCGGTCAGGGCGATGATGTAGACGCGATGGCGGTTGGGGTCGGCTTTCTCGGCCGCGCGGATCGCGCGGGTCGTGGCAAACCCGTCAAGTTCCGGCATCTGGCAATCCATGAGGATGATGTCGTACGGCTGACGTTCCAGGGCGGCCAGAACCTCATTTCCGTTGCCGGCGATGTCGGCGCGGCAGCCGAACTTCTCGAGCATGAGGAGGGCGAGGCGACGGTTGACCTCGTGGTCTTCGGCGACGAGAAGGCGGAGGCGGCGTGTCGCGGCGGGAAGTTCGGAATTTGCGGCGGGGGGCACGACGCTGGACGGGGCGGTGTCATCACCCGCGCCGACGCCAAAGAGCGACATGATGCCATTGAAAAGTTGGGACGGCCTGACGGGCTTGGTCAGGACGCAGTGGAACTCGTGCGAGACGAGCTCTTGAGTGAGGGCCACATCCGAGAGGGGAATGAGCAGGCCAATCCGGGTGGTCGGGGGGCTTGACAGGGCGCTGGCGCTGGCGGCGAAGGACTGACAGGCCTCGGGTCCGAGGGCGGCATCGACGAGTACCAACGTGGGAAGGGGGTCGTGGGCGTCCCACGTCTGGAGAAATGTGAGCGCCTCCTGCGGATCGGCGGTGGCACGAGGGTGGATGTCCCAGCTCAGGAGCTGCGACACAAGCGATTCACGCGTCGCGGAATGGGCACTGAGAACCAGCGCGGCGATTCGAGGTGGCTGGAGCCTGGCGTCGGCCGGGAGGGGTTCGGTGGTTCTCACCTCGACGTCGAACCGGAATGTGCTGCCCACGCCAGGTCGGCTCTCGACAAGGATATCGCCGCCCATGAGTCGGACGATGCGCCGGGAGATGGCCAGGCCGAGGCCGGTTCCGCCGAAGCGGCGGGTCGGCGAGGAGTCGACCTGGGGGAAGGGGGTGAAGAGCAGTTTCTGGTCGTCGTCCGTGATGCCGATCCCGGTGTCGATGATGGCGAAGCGAAGGCGGGCCTTGTCATCGCTCTCATCAAGAAGTTCCACCCGCAGGACAACCTCGCCTTTGTCCGTGAACTTGATTCCGTTCGAGACGAGATTGACCAGCACCTGCCGGAGGCGTCCGTCATCCGCGCGGAGCTGGCGCGGAAGGCGCGGGGGGAGGATGGCCGTTAACTCGAGACCCTTGCCCTGGGCCCGCGGGGCGAGCAGCTCGAGCACGCCATCGACGAGTCCGACGAGGTCGAAGTCGACGGATTCGAGGAAGAGCCGTTCGGACTCGATCTTCGAGAAATCGAGGATGTCGTTGATGATTTCGAGCAGGGCGTCACCACCATCCCGGATGGTTTCCACAAACTCCCGTTGCCGGTCGTTGAGGGGGCTTTCAAGCAACAATCCCGCCATGCCGAAGATGCTGTTCATCGGCGTGCGAATCTCGTGGCTCATCATCGCAAGGAACTCGCTCTTCGACCGATTGGCAGTCTCGGCGAGTTCCTTGGCTTCGCGGAGCGCCTGTTCGGCGGCACGCCGTTCGCTCAGGTCCACGTAGAGGGCATAGACGCCGACCTGATCGTCGGAGAGGCGGACGGGTTGGCGAAGGATCTGGACCGGGCGCAGGTCGCCGTCTCGGGTGCGGCGGATGGCCTCGAAACGGACCCGATCTCCGGCGATCGGAACGGGCGGCGAGTCGGCGGTCAGGTGGGGGGGATCGATGGGGAGAGTGAGGGAGTTGATGCTGCAATCGACGGCCTCGGATTTTGGATAGCCGAAGAGGCGGGTGAACTCGCGGTTGATGTCGCGTACGACGTCGTGTTCGTCGAGGACCGCGATGGCGACGGGGGCCTCGGAGAAGAGACGTTCGAAGAGCGCCTTTTGAACCTCGAGAGCGCGGCCGGCTTTGATGCGGTCGATGAACTGGGTGATCTGGTTTCCGAGGGCGAGAAAGAGGCGGAGGAGGTCGGAGTCGGGGTTCTCGGGACCGCGACTGTAGAGTTCGATGACGCCCCAGATCTGACCCCGGTGGAAGATGGGGAAGGCGAGGGCCCCCTGGAGGCCGGTGGCGGCGGCCTCGGCAGCGCGGGAGAAGTTGTCGGCGCGGGTGACATCCGGAACCCAGACGGCGGTTTCCGAGGCCCAGACGCGTCCCGGGATGCCCTGAGCTCGGCCGAAGGTGTGGGTGCGGCACGCGGTCGCGAAGAGGCGCGCGTCCATGGAAGGTTCATGCCAGATCTCCTCGCAATGGAGGTGATGGGTGTTCGGATTGACGCGCCAGAAGGCGCCGAAGCGCAGCTCGAGGGTGGTTCCGATGCACCGCAACAAGGCGGCCATGCCGAACTTCAGCGTGGGGGCTTCGGCAAGGCCGCGGGAGACTTCGTATTGAAGCGTCCGGCGCTGGAACGCGAGGCGGCGGTCGGTGACGTCGCTCTCCAACGCCATGAAGTTGGTGATCCTGCCGGCG
>JBBQIU010000755.1:0-2523 GCA_038325245.1 Verrucomicrobiota bacterium | reverse complement strand
GGGGTTGTGGGTGATTCGGCGATCCCACCCAGGGTAGCTCGTTCCTCGCAACCCTGGGCTTTGGGACGCAATCCCTTCGGGATTGGGAAATGCCCTCCGAGCACGGTGTGGAGAACGATCAGGGCATCGCCCTGGGCAGTCTCATGCCGCCCCACTTGGCGGCGGCCGGCCAGGGAACGAACAGAGGGACAGGTGATTTGTACGCTTCTTCCGACACCCCCCTTCTCTTCCTTCGCGCCTTCGCGCGCGTCATGCCTTGGATCTTCCACGTCCACCCATCCCTCCGAAGGGCGAAAAAACGGGCGAGTACTCCTGGGATTCCATCATCCCCTTCCTCCGCAATCGGCTGCCCGTATGGAAGGACGCGTCCTGCTGGGCCTCTGATCGTGAACCACGGCGACGGTGGTTCGCTTGGCCCCGGGCACAAGCGCGCCAACCTGGCCCGACAGGCCTTTTCCGGCTGGCCAACCCGGCGGGGTCGTTGTTTGGCTGGCGCCGTTCTTGAAAGCCTCACTCGAATGACACATCCCACGATCCACCTCGGCATCATCGGCGCCGGCCGCATCGGCCAACTCCACGCCGCCCACCTTCGCCACCGTATCCCCGGCGCCCAGCTCGTCGCCGTCACCGACGCCATCGCGTCCGCCGCCCAGGACTGCGCATCGAAGCTAGGCATCCCCGAACACGGCACCGATTACCGGCGCATTCTCGAGAACCCGGCCATTCAGGCCGTCGTCATCTGTTCCCCGACGGACACCCACACGGAGATCATCCAGGCCGCCGCCGCCGCGGGAAAACACATCTTTTGTGAGAAGCCCATCGACGTGAACCTCGCCCGAATCGACATGGCGCTCGAGGCCGTCAAGAAGGCGGGCGTTCTTTTCCAAGTCGGCTTCAACCGCCGCTTCGACGCCAACTTCCAACGCGCGCGTGTGGCGGTCGTCCAGGGCGAGATCGGCATGCCGCATCAGGTCCATATCATCAGCCGCGATCCAAGCCCGCCCCCCATCGAGTACATCCGCCAATCGGGAGGCATCTTCCTGGATATGACCATCCACGACTTCGACATGGCCCAGTTTCTCATCGACAGCCCCGTCGTGGAGGTTTTCGCGACCGGGAGCGTCCGGGTCGACCCCGCCATCGGGGAAGCTGGCGACCTCGATACGGTGACCATTCTGCTCAACTACGAGAACGGCGCCACGTGTGTCATCGAGAACTGCCGACAAGCCGTGTACGGGTACGACCAGCGGGTGGAGGTGTTCGGCAGCGCGGGCAGCATCCGCATTGACAACAACTATCCGAACAACGCGATTTTGAGCACGAAAGCATCGGTCCGACGCGATCTCCCCCTGCATTTCTTCCTGACTCGCTACTCGGAGAGTTACATCTCCGAGATGATCTGTTTTCTGGAAGCAATTCAGTCGGGCCGTATCTCGCCGGTGGCCGGGGGGGATGCTCGTGTCCCGGTGGTGATGGCGCTCGCCGCGCGGAAGTCGATCAAGGAGAAGCGCCCGGTTCGGTTATCCGAGATCGGCTAGGGCCGCGCCGACATTTCCGGGACGCTATACGATCGATCCGGACTCCTGCTCAAGAGCGAGTTTTGTTCAGACCCTTGAACGGGTTCACAACCATCCCACCCATGCACCGTGGGGGATCCGGCCTGCGACCCGCTGAGGTTTCATTCAGTGCGGATTGGGATCGGAAGGGAGCGGCAATCCGGGAATCGGCGGAAGCTGGATGCCGCTCTGGTCGGCAACCTGTCGCTGGCGCATGAGGGCCTCATATTGTTGCTCCAGGGAGATCTGTGGCTGCGGTTGGGTCTGCCCCGGAGTCACCGTGCCTCCCCCTCCTGTGGTTCGAACTGGACGGGTCGGGACCACCACGTCGCTTCCAAGCGGTTGCGCCAGCACACTGGCGGGAATGCCGCCGATCATGGCGGGAGATCCGGACGGATTTGCATTCGCGCCGCCTCTCGCGCGGTTCGGATTTCGCGAGAAAACAATCGGCTCAGAATTGGCCTGGGCTGCGTTGGGGGATCCCGGCACCCCCCCCGGCATGGTCACCGCCGGAACACCCGGCCTCGTCACATTCGGTGCGCCCGGCCTTGGGGGCGTCGCCATGGCGACGGCCTTCACTCCGTTATCCTTGAAATTGATCGTGGCCTCGATGCCGCCATTCACCAACCGCACAGACTGTTCCTTGAGGTTAATCTCACGAACCTCAAGGCCATTCCCGTGGCGCACGCGGCCATGCTTCGGATTGTCCGTCAGGGTCGGGTAATCGAAGTGCCCCGGCCGCGCCGTGTCTGGGACCATCAGGTAGGCGAACCGAGCTCCCTTGATCTCCGCCAGACCCGCCAGCTTGACATCCACCTTCGGTTGCTCCGGCGGCGGCGGCGCAATGGTCGGCGGCGGCGGCGGCGGCAGTGGATCCTTCAACCGAAAGGCATTGCGGGCAACGATGGCCCGATACGGGTTCCCCGTGGTATCCACCAAGGCGGTCTCGTTGTCGATCGCCTCCACC
>JBBQIU010000754.1:0-2524 GCA_038325245.1 Verrucomicrobiota bacterium | reverse complement strand
CCGGAAGAACCGCTCCACCCAAACAGCCAACTGCGAGGGCGCAAATTGGGGAAACACCAATCGCATCTGACGGTACGCCTCCACCGGCGATTGCTTGTCACGGATCGCCGCCCGCTCGATCGCATCGAGCAAAGGATACGGCATCAGGTCCGCCTCGTCCGTTTGGACACGGTCCGGCGGTCTTAGTTCGGCTGTTGGCGCCTGGGCGTTGACCACCGACAGCGCCGGGATCGGCGCCAGCCCCATCGGACCCTCCTTTTCCATCCAGACCAGCCACTCCCGCAACCACGCCTTGTCGATGCCGGCGATCGGAGCCAATCCGCCGCTCGTGTCCCCGTCCATCGTGGCGTACCCCACCGCCGCCTCCGACCGGTTGCTCGTAGAGAGCAGGAGTGCCCCCTTCACGTTCGTCAGCATCCAGATCCCCGGTGACCGCACCCGCGCCTGAATGTTCTGCAACGCCACATCATCCCGCGCCCACGTCAGCCCCCGTTCCAGCGCACCACCCACCATGGCCACATACCCCGCGTGCAGCGCCGACACGTCGAACTCGTGGTGCGTCGTTCCCACCGCCTCGGCCACCGCCCTCGCCGCCTCGCGCGTCACGGGTCCGCTGTTCTCCGTCGCCTGGTACGCCGTCGTCAGCAATGCTCGCGTCAAATCCCGCACACACGCCGCCAAAGCCAGCGACGGAACATGCGCGAGCTTCGCCTTGAAACCATCCACCCCCAACTCCGCACATCCCAGCGCCACCATCAGTCCCACCAGGCACGTCACCGCCGACGAATCCGCACCGCCACTCAGGGAAACCACGAATCCCTGCGACCGGCTCTTCCGCAGATAATCGAACAACGCCAGCGGCACCGCCCGCGCGAATTCCTCCTCCTTCAGTCGGGACGACGATTCCCAACCGGCGTGTCGCGCCTCCTGGACCACCGGCGACACCGACGGCCATTCGAAATCCACCGACACCACCCCGTCATCCTCCGACAAACTGGGCTGGAAACTGGCAAGGCGCGCCTGTTGAAGACGCGTCACATCCACATCCACCACCCCGCTCGTCACCCGGGCGTCCGCATACGAGAACCGGGGCCCCACCGCGATCAACCGGCCTGCCGTCGCGATCATCGCCTCCCCGTCATAGATCGCCCGCCCCGCCTCGTTCCCCAGCAGATTGGCGTAAACATAGCTGCACCCAAACGCCCGCGATCCTTCCAGAACGAACCGTTGCCGGATCTCGATCTTACCGAACGCAAAATGACTCGCGCTCGGATTCAGAATCACGTCGATCCCCCGCTGCGCCAACTGCGCCCCAGGCCGGGACGCCACCCACGCATCCTCGCAGATCTCAAATCCGATTCGTACGCCGCCGACCCCGAACAAAAGGTCTCCAACAGGCACGGTCGACCCAGCGATCTCCACCGAATCCCGGACACCACCTGGCCAGGGTTTGAACCAGCGCGGTTCATAATGAATGCCGTCTCCCGCCAGATGCTGCTTGCCCACCATTCCGAGGAGGCGCCCATTCACGATCAAGGCCGCGACATTGAAGATTCCGTTGTTGACCATGCACGGCAGCCCCACCGAAACCACGAGACCGCCTGTGGCTGGCAGAAGCGCCTCAAGGGAACGGGCCGACTGACGCAACGTGTTGGGGGATAAGAATGTGTCTTCGCACCCATAACCGCTCAGGCAAAGCTCGGGAAGACACACAACCGAAGCGCCCTGGCCCCGCGCCTCCCGAAGCGCCGCGTGGACCCGTTCCAAGTTCCCACGCCAGTCCAGCGGTGTCTGGTTGAGCGACGCGGCGGCGACCTTGATCAGCTTCATGATGGAGTCTGAACCCCCGGCGCAGTGTAGCGGCGCCAATCTCGCCGTCGATAGCCCGGTCCGGGACGTTCTTCTACGGCAATAAAATCAAACTATTGGCGGATGCCGTTTCTGGATTACGCTTGTAACGGTGTAATTAAAAAAAGGCCCGCCGATGTCTACCTCGCTTTCGTACGCCGATCCCCTACTCACCCTGGACTCGTCTCCCGCCGCGCCGGCAACATTTGTTCCACCATGCCTCGTGGAATGTACGACGCGGCGCACCCGTCCACACATGCCACGCCCCGCCGTCCTTGCCAGCAACGACGCGCCGTGGACCGGCTTCACCGTCGAACAGTTCAGCAGCGGTCCCGCCGAGGCCAACGACGAATCACCCCTCTGCCACACCGTCGTCGTCCAACTCGACCGCCCAACCACTTTCGAACAACGGTCTGACGGACACACCCACTCGTTCCACGTGCCCCCGGGCGGCGTCAGCCTCTTCCCCGCGTTTCAACCGATCAACGTGCGCAACCGCGATACCCGAGACTTTATCGTCATCGCCATCGACCCGCGCCTCGTCATCCGCGCCGCCCACGAAGTCATCCAACCCGAACGCCTCGAACTGCGCAGCCAGATCGGCATCGACGACCCCCTGATCCGTGGCATCGCCCTAGCGTTGCGCACCGAAATCCAGTCCGGTTATCCCGGAGGC
>JBBQIU010000753.1:0-2525 GCA_038325245.1 Verrucomicrobiota bacterium | reverse complement strand
TTCGCCCCCCGCTTCCACTTTGCAGAGGACGTCCCGTCCCTGGACATGTTCCACCACCAATTGGATCAAGCCGTCGCTCAGGAACAACCGATCCCCCTGTTTCACCACCCGGGGCAGGGGTTCGAAACTCATCCCCACCCGCCGGTCATCGCCCACCACCTCGTCGCTCGTCAGCGTGAACGGAGCCCCGACCGCCAACGTCACGGGCTCCGGGTCGATCTGGCCCACGCGTATCTTTGGTCCCGGAAGGTCCGCCATGATCGACACCCGTCGCCCCACCGCCGCTTCCGCCGCCCGGATTCGCAGGATGCTCTCCCGATGACCCGCGAAATCGCCGTGCGAGAAATTCAGGCGGGCCACGTTCATTCCGGCCCGGATCAATCGCTCCAACATCGGGGGCGATTCGGAGGCGGGTCCGATCGTGGCCACGATCTTTGTTCGATGGGTTGGAAGTGGCATCGCCGTCGCGTTGTTGTTTGGCATTCAATCTCCAGGGCTATGAGGGTCCTCAAGTTCTCCGACTCCACGATTTTGGGCCGCAGGCTCCGGTCGGGACTTCCGAATCCGCAACCCAAAACCGGCGATGGACAAACGGGAAACACGATCCGGGCATCACGGCCAGAGATTCCCGGCGCTCAGGTTGGTGATCGAACCCGACGCCACACTTCGAAGCACCAGGGACCGCACCAGATATGCGGGCGAACCCGGGGGAGGCGCCGTATCCGTGTAGCCTAGGCTCGCCAGGGGGACCGCGGTCAGGCGGGTCCATTCCCCACCCACCCCCACCGCCGATCGGTAGACATGGTACATCGCGCCGGGCTCGGGACTGGCCGCCCATGAAAACACACGATGCCCGCTTCCATTCACCTGGCCGGTCAGCGTTCCCGGCGGCCGGGACGGGGCTTGGCGCAGCGTGGGATCCCCCAGTAGGGTCGCGAACACATACCCACCCTGCGATGGATCCCCGATGTACACCCGAACTCCCGTGCCGTAGATCGACTGGTACGTCACTGATCCCAGCGGCCACATCCACGCGTCGTTCTGCGTCTTCCGCCAGGCTTCCCCGAGCGTCTTCCCGAGCGCCATCACCGGGTACTGCCATTCGATCCGCGTCGCACCGGCGTACGACCAGGCGTAGCCATAGTTCCGGGTCGACAACAGCGCCCGGCCTAGGTGATCGGCCGCATTCCATTCCGGCATCCAGGATCCCTCCACTACCGAAAAAGCGATCGGCGGTTCCGCCGCGTCAAGCAGCAGGTCGGACGTCTGATGCGGGACAATGCCATGGTAGGCGTTCACCGGGCCACGGGAGTGAATCAGGCTGTATCCCCCCGCGAAACCGCCCTGAACCCCCCAAACCGCGGGAAGATTCGCCGTGAAGAAATCCGCCTTCACCGACCCGCTCGCGTTGGTGCCCACCACCCCGATTCCCAGGCGCGCGCCCAGCTTCGAGAGGTGCTGCCCCAGCTTGTCCGAGGCCTCCGTGACCGCGTTGCTGCTGAAATACGGACCATAGATCGCCCGCTCCGGAAGCGTCACCTCGGCGCGCCGGTACCGCCGCGTCTTGGTCATGTATTGGACGAGCAAGTCCACCTCGCTCCGTGCCGGCGTCGCCCCCGCAAACGTCGGCATGTTCGCAAAATCGACACGCCCCACCGCCAGTTCCACCGCCGCGATTCCCGCCGCATTCGGTGGAATCAGTTCCTGGTCGAAAATTCCATCACCGGGGACGTTCGGCACTTCGATCGCAGGCGCGAGCGGCCAGTTCATCGTGTCCGTCCAAACGCCGTCGAAGTCCCCGTAATAGCCATCCGCCGGCAACGGCCGGTAGGAATGTCCGTCGGGGCTCAACATGCCGGACCGCGGAATCGGTAGATGCCCCAGCAACAGCACGGCCTTCGCCTTGTCCGGATTCGCGATGCGATAGTTCGCGATCCACGTCTTCACCTCCGCGATCCGGGCCGGATTGTTGGCCCAAACGGCATCGTCGTGACGGGGACCATTGTAGCGTGCCACCACCCATCCCTCCGCCGACAGGTCCCGGATCAAACCGGTCACGGCGGTCGAAAACGGCACGTTGTTCGTGATCGAACGATCGACGATCAGGAGCACGTGATCGGGCAGTTCATTGGCTGGAAGCCGGAGGCCGGACGTCATCGTGAGGTGCCCGGGATCGGTTGCGGCGAAGAACTCCTGCGGCACCGCGGCGTCGGGGGACAGGCGGTATTCATACTCGTTTCCGGGAACGACCGTCGCGTCGGTGTACGACGGAGGGGTAACCGATGCGAGCCGTTGCCAGGTGGTTTGAGGCGGTGAACGCCGCTCGATCAGGTAGTAGCAATTGGAGACGGCATTCCACTTCAGTGTGATCGAGGGGGGCACGTTGGTCACCACGACGTTCATCACCCATGCGTTGGTGCTGAGGTTCAGCGGCACATTGTACGTGAACACCGCATCCATCACTCCCTGGATCTGGGATGTCCGGTCCGGACTGGATCCGAAAAACATGCCGTGGGCCCTCGACC
>JBBQIU010000752.1:0-2528 GCA_038325245.1 Verrucomicrobiota bacterium | reverse complement strand
TGGCCTTCGGAGTGCTTGCCGTTGGGAGTCTGGCGTTCGGTTGGTGGGCCCTGGGCTTTGCCGCCGCCGGGGTGAAATGTGCCGTGGGCTTCGCCGCGGTGGCGCGCGATTACGCGGTGGGGACGGCTGTGAGCGCGAAGGAGGCAGGGACGGCGGCCGCTACTGATTGGGTGAAGCATCAGTGGATGGCCGATTTCGTCGAGACCGTAGTGGATCGGCTGCACTGGTGGGTATTGGGATGTTTGGTCATGGCGCTTGGTCTTCGCTACTGGCGAGGCTCCAAGCCATGTAGGGAATCCAAGCCTGGTGCTCATCCGGGAGGACTCTGACGGATTCCTGGTTTTGCGGGACTTCCCAGCCGGCATTCGACGAAGTGTTCGGTTCCATCGTCGGCAAGAGGCAGCTTCATGGAATCCAGCCTTGTCCCATCAACGATCAAGTGATTGCCGTCGCCGGCTTCTGGCGTGAACCGGTTAACCGTGATGTGGAAGACAGTCTGTCCGTAGCGGTAGTGAATCTTGAACGTCGTCCATGCGTTTGGCAGTCGCGGGGAGATGACGAGATGATTCCCTTGAAGGTTCACCCCGAGGAGGGTCTCGATCAGGAGTTGGTACATCCAGCCCGCCGAGCCCGTGTACCACGTCCAGCCGCCCCGTCCGAGGTGGGGGTCGACGGCATATACGTCGGCCGCGATCACGTAGGGCTCAACCCTGTAGGTCGCGATCTTTTCGCGGGTCGAACCGTGATGAATGGGGTTGAGCAGCCCGAAGAGTTCCCACGCGCGCTCGTCATTCCCCAGGTGGGCAAAAGCCATGGCCGTCCAGATTGCGGCGTGGGTGTATTGTCCCCCGTTCTCCCGCACGCCGGGGATGTAACCCTTGATGTAACCGGGATTCAGGGCCGACTTGTCGAAGGGTGGATCGAACAACTGGATCAGGCCGGCGTCGCGGCGAATGAGGCGTCGGTTCACGGATTCCATCGCCTGGCGCGACCGTCGGGGGTCTCCGGCACCGCTGAGCACTGACCAGCTCTGGGGAATGGAGTCGATCTGGCATTCCTCGTTGGACTGCGATCCAAGGGGTTCGCCGCTGTCAAAGTAAGCGCGCCGGTACCAATCCCCATCCCACGCGTGCTGCTCGATATTGTGTTGAAGCTGCCTTGCCTGGGCAACGCACCGCTCCGCAAAGTTGGGGTCGCCGTGAAGGTGCGCCAGCTTGGAGAACTCGATCAGCACTTCGTAGAGGAAGAAGGCCAGCCAGACGCTTTCCCCCTTGCCGCGGCTTCCCACGAGATTCATCCCGTCGTTCCAGTCGCCGCAACCCATCAGGGGAAGCCCGTGCTCCCCGAATCGGAGTCCGCGTTCAATGGCGCGGACACAATGGGCGTAGAGCGTGGCGGATTCCTCGGAGATGGAGGGAAGGTCGTAATAGGACTCCTCCTCCGCCTTCAACGGCCGGGATTCCAGGAAGGGCGCGATCTCGTCGAGGACCCCGGTGTCACGCACGCAGAAGACGTACCGGCATGTCACGTAGGGCAGCCACAGGAAGTCATCTGAGAAGTGGGTGCGCACGCCACGCCCGGACGGCGGGTGCCACCAATGCTGGACGTCCCCTTCGCGAAACTGCCGGGCGGCGGCGCGGAGAAGATGCTCGCGCACGAGTCCCGGCTCGGCGTGCATCAACGCCATGGAATCCTGCAGTTGGTCGCGGAAGCCGTAAGCTCCGCCGGACTGATAAAACCCGGTACGGCCCCAGAGCCGGCAGGCCAGGGTCTGATAGAGCAGCCAGCCATTCGCCATCACATTCACGGCGGCGTCCGGCGTGTCGACATTCACCGTGCCGAGGGTGCGGTTCCAGTAGGCCCAGACGCCCTCGATTGCCTGTCGGCTTGCGTCCGCCTTGCGGAAGCGCTGCACCAGGCGCTGCACCTCTCCCGCATCCCGTCCGAGGCCGAGTCGAAAAGTGGTCTCGCGCGTCTGGCCGTCGGCGAGGTCGAAGGCCACCTGCAACGCGCCACACGGGTCCAGACCGGCGCCGACTCTTCCGGAGAGACGCGTGCGCTTCAATGCGGCGGGCGTCGCCAGGGTTCCGCAGCGTCCCAGGAATTCCTTCCTGTCGCCTGTGACGGTACGCGCCGCATCGTTGACATCGACGAAGGCGATCCTTTCCGGGAACTGGGTGTTGTAATGGTTCTGGGCCAGCAGCGCGCCGGTCTCAAGGTCCACCTCGGTTTGCACATGGAGGACGCTGTTGTGGCGGAGATCTCCCAGAACCCATTCCCAATAGCCGGTCAGGGAGATCCGGCGCGGACGGCCCGAGACATTCCGCAGCTTGAGGACGTTGAACTTCACCGGCGCATCCATCGCCACATAGACCCACAACTCGGAGGCGATGCCATGCTCGCTATGTTCATACACGGTGTACCCGAATCCGTGCCGGATGACGTAGGGGGTCGCCCCGCGCGCGGGCAGCGGCGTAGGCGACCAGAATTCCCCGGTCTGCTCGTCGCGGATGTACAACGCTTCCCCC
>JBBQIU010000751.1:0-2529 GCA_038325245.1 Verrucomicrobiota bacterium | reverse complement strand
ACCCAGACTCGGAAAACAGGGAGACAGCCTGTCAGCCACCCCCGCCTCACCGAATCCCAAGGCATCCGTCTCAGGCCGGGGCTGGCGTCGGCGCCAATACTCATTCCAACCCGCTCGCCTGACGGGCCCGTTTCAGCACCTTTGACGCCACCGTTCGCGCTCGTTCAGCCCCTTCGCGCAGGACGCCGTTCACATAATCGAGATTCGCCTCCAACTCCTTCCGCCGCGCCCGGGCGTCGGCGAAGTAATTCCAGTAGTGTTCGAAGAGCGCCTTCTTCAGGTCGCCATACCCGAACCCCCCGCCTCGAAGCCTGCCCTCGACCTCCCTGGCCACCTCGCCAGGCGCCACCAACTGAAGGAGTCTCACCGCGTTGTTCTGGTCGGCGTCCGGCTTCGGTTCATCCGGCGTCCGGCTGTCCATCACGATCGACATGACCTTCTTCCGGACCGCCTTCTCATCACCGAAAATCTCGACGGTGTTGCCATAGCTCTTGCTCATCTTCTGTCCGTCCGTGCCAGGCACCACCGCCACCTCCTCTCGGATGCGGGGTTCCGGCACGACGAATGTCCCCCCGTATGCCTCGTTGAACTTGATCGCGATGTCACGGGTCACCTCGACGTGCTGCTTCTGGTCCCGTCCCACCGGAACGACATTCGAGTCGTAGATCAGAATGTCCGCCGCCATCAGGACGGGGTAGGCGAACAACCCATGGTTGATGGGAACGCCCCGCGCCGACTTGTCCTTGTAACTGTGGCAACGTTCCAGCAAGCCCATCGGCGTGATCGTGCTCAGGATCCAGGCAAGTTCGCAGTGCTCCGGCACATCGGATTGCCGGAAAAAAATCGAGCGCTTGGGGTCCAGACCGCACGCCAGGAAATCCAGAGCCACGTCCAGGCAGTTCTTGCGTCGAGCCCCGGCGTCGAACAACGACGTCATTGAGTGGTAATCCGCGATGAAGTAGTAGGCGTCGCCCTGGTTCTGTAACTCAATCGCCGGACGCATCATCCCAAAATAGTTCCCGAGATGCAGGGTGCCCGAGGGTTGGATGCCGGACAATATGCGCATGCGAAAGGCTAACGGGCGGACCAGGCCCCCTTCAACCCGCCTCCCGACGTTTTTGCTCCCGTGATCCGTGGTCTGTCGTGGACTGTGCGGCGGGCGAACCACTTCACTCATCACCGACCGCTGATCACACCCTTCCCCCTCACCTCCCCACGGGCACAATGCGCGACAGGCGGTCGTCGGGACTGCCTGACCGGTTCCCGGCGTACTCCACCAGGTACAACTCGCCGCCCGCCGTCAGCGTCATGGAAAGCGCACCGCCCGCCAGGCCGCTCACGAACGGAATCGAGTTCGTCACCGCATTGTGCGCCGGATCGATCTGCGCGAAACGAATCGTGCGGCGCGAAAAATCGGAATAGATCAGCCCGTTCTGAAACGGCTCAGGCCACCCCGGCGGAGCCGAACCAACCACCGGTCCCACCATCACCGCGCCCGCGGAGTCATGGGGATAGGCGAACCAGGGCGCCACGACGCCTGGCAACGGACAGGAAGCCCCCGACAGGGTGTCGCGATCCCGCCCGTCGCATCGTGGCCATCCGTAGTTGGCACCCGGACGGATCAGATTCACTTCCTCCCAATCCCGGATGCGGTCGAATCCCACATCTCCCGCGAGCACGTCCCCGGTCGCGGCATGCCACGTCAACGTAAACGGGTTGCGAAGCCCATAGGCATAAACCTCCGGACGGGCGTCCTGGGTCTTCGTGAAGGGATTATCCGATGGAATCGTTCCGTCGGTTCGAATCCTGAGAACCTTGCCCCGAAGATCCCCCAGGCTCTGCGGCGCGCTCCGCGGGTCGTCGTAAACGCGGGGTGTCTCCTCCGGCGATATGTTGTCCCCTGTCCCCACGTACAGGTGGCCCTCCCTTGGATGCAGCAGCAGCCCTCCGCCCTGCTGAATCCCATGACTCGAACTCGGGATATCCAGAAGCACACGTTCCGTCCCGGAATCGATCCGCCAGTCGCCGCGTCCGCCCATCGCTGTGAATCGCGAAACACGGTTCGCATCTCCGGCCGAAAGGATAGGCGCCCGATACGCGTAGACCCACCCGTTGGTCAGGAAACCCGGATCAAATGCAAACCCGTAAAGTCCCCGCTGACCGGACGTGCTGACCGAGAACCGCGCCACCAACCGGTTCGTCCGGGTCTCCGGCGACCACGCCCAAACCGCTCCGCGGCGGCTCCCAAACCAGATGCTCCCATCTGGGCAGCCCGCAACATGGACAGGTTCCGGAATCTCGCCCTGCACCAGCACTTCGTAACGCATCCCCTCCGGAACCGATGCGCCACGCGCCGCCTGTAGCAGGGTGTTGGAACGGCGGATGGTCTCCATCTCCTTTCGGAAGTAGTCGATTCCCAGACTCACATCCTGGTTGAACTCCGGCATCTCCGGTGGCGTATCGAACACCACGGACCCATCGAATCGTCGGGCCTCCAATTCGGCCAGCAACCGCTTGAAATCGAACTTC
>JBBQIU010000750.1:0-2531 GCA_038325245.1 Verrucomicrobiota bacterium | reverse complement strand
GCCGACGCCGGGGAATCCGACGGGGCCGTGGAGGCGATTCTGGACCTGGCTTCCCTCAGGGAATACAGGTCCAAGCTTCCCTTTCTCGAGGATCAGAAACGAATCTCCCATGCTCAAACATCAACTCATCCACCCGCGCCTTAACGAAATCCTCGGACGGGCGGGACATCACGCGAAGATTCTGATCGCGGACGGAAACTATCCGGCGTCGACGAAGAAGGGCGTCCACGCGGAGTTGGTGTGCCTGAACTTATCGCCGGGCGTGGTAACGGTGGCGCAGGTGTTGGGGGCGGTATTGAGCGCGGTGGTCGTGGATGAGGTGAACACGATGGGGATTCCCGCGGACGACCCGTACGCGTTGCAGGGGGAACCGCCGGTCTGGGGGGAGTTTCGAAAGGTGTTGGCAGAAAGCGGTTCCCCGCTGCCGTTGTCGCCGATTTCAAAGTGGGATTTTTATCGGGCGGTGGAATCCCCGGACCATGTCTTGACGATTCAGACGGCGGACCAGTCGCTGTGGGCCAATGTCCTGCTGACGATGGGATGTCGGACAGCGTGAGGCAGAGGCACCGGGAAGGCCTGGAGATGGAGGAGTTTGGCTCCGGGCGTCTTGCTTCGGTTGGCGAGGCTTCCTAAGACTCGTCGCGCAATGCTGGACATCAAGTTAGTGCGGGAACGCCCCGACTTCGTGAAAGAGCGGCTGACGACCCGTGGCGGCGGCGATGAGCGATTCATTGACGAGATCCTGGCGCTGGACGAGGAACGGCGGGCGCGTTTGGGCGAGGGTGAGCGCCTCAAGTCCCAGCGCAACGCGGCGTCGAAGGAGATTGGGGGCCTGATGGCGCAGAAGAAGGCGGCGGAGGCGGAGGCCCGGAAGGCGGAGGTTCGGACGATCGGTGAACGGATCACGGTTCTCGACCGGGAAGTTGCGGAGGCGGAAGGGAAGCGCGAGGAGTTGTTACTTCGGATTCCGAATCTCCCGCATGCGAGTGTGGCGATGGGGAGGACGGCGGAGGACAACCCGCTGGTCCGGACGTGGGGACAGCCGGCGGATTTCGGGTTCAAGCCGCGATCGCACGTGGAACTATGCGAGGGACTGCGGCTGGTGGATTTCGCGCGGGGCGCGAAGCTGTCGGGGAGCGGGTTCCTGCTCTACACAGGCTGGGGGGCGCGATTGGAGAGGGCATTGATCCAGTTCCTATTGGACCTGCACTCACGGGAGCATGGCTATACGGAGGTTTCGCCGCCGTACCTCGTCGGGGCTCATTGCATGGTGGGGGTGGGGCAGTTTCCGAAGTTCAGAGATCAGGCGTACGCGGTTCGGGAGGGCCTGGATGACACCACATTGGGCAAGCTCTACCTCGTGCCGACGGCAGAGGCGCCGGTGGCGAACATTCATCGGGAGGAGATTCTTCCGATGGATCGATTGCCGGTGCTGTATGTCGCGTACAGCCCGTGTTTCCGGGCTGAGGCGGGGGCCGCGGGGCTGGGCACGCGGGGAATGATCCGCGTGCATCAATTCGACAAAGTCGAGCTGATCAAGATCGTCAGGCCTGAGGATGGCTACGCCGAACTGGAGGCGATGGTCGGCAATGCCGAGCGGGTTTTGCAGATGCTGGATCTCCACTACCGGGTGATCGGGCTCTGCACGGGGGACATGGGATTCGCAAGCGCGAAGACCTACGATATCGAGCTTTGGGCCCCGGGCCAGGGCGGGTGGCTGGAAGTCTCGAGTTGTTCGAACTGCGAGGATTTTCAGGCACGCCGTATGAATTTGCGCTTCAAGGATGGCGAGGGGCACAACCGGTTCCCACACGTTCTCAATGGGAGCGGCACCGCCCTGCCGCGGCTGTTCGTGGCGCTGCTGGAGACGCACCAGCAGGCGGACGGATCGGTGACGATTCCGGAGCCGCTCCGCGCCTACCTGGGAACGGACCGTTTGGTCCCTTCCGCCTCCTAAGGAACGGCCATGCGAATCCTTATCGCAACGAGCGAACTTCATCCGTACTCCAAGACGGGTGGGTTGGCGGACATGGTCGGGGCTCTGGCCAAGAGCCTTGCGACGGCAGGACATCAGGTTGGGGTGGTCACACCCCTTTATCGCTCCATCTGGAACCGGCACAGCCCCCGGAAGTTGGAATGGTGGATGAACCTTCCGATGGGAGCCAAGCGGTTCCAGCCCGAGATATGGACGCTGGAACCATACCCCAACCTGACCGTCTACTTCGTCCATGCGCCGAAGTACTTTGACCGGGATGGCCTCTACGGGGACACCCACGCGGCTTACGTGGACAATGGGGAGCGATACGTGGGTTTCAGCAAGGCGGTGGTGCACCTCGCCCGTTACCTCCCGCTGCGCCCGGAAGTGGTGCACGTCCACGATTGGCAGACCGGATTGGTACCGCTTCTCATCCGCCACGAAGTGGCACAAGGAGGTTGGACCGAAAAACCCCGGACCGTGCTGACGATCCACAATCTGGCCTACCAGGGAATTTTCCCCAAGCCAGTCTATGCGATGTCGAACCTGCCCGAGG
>JBBQIU010000749.1:0-2532 GCA_038325245.1 Verrucomicrobiota bacterium | reverse complement strand
GTGGACGCCCAGGAGGACCCGCGACTGGCCGAGGCG
Organism: Verrucomicrobiota bacterium; assembly: GCA_038325245.1. Taxonomy (GTDB): domain Bacteria; phylum Verrucomicrobiota; class Verrucomicrobiia; order Limisphaerales; family CAIMTB01; genus CAIMTB01. Next base: position 2,496 of record JBBQIU010000749.1, on the reverse strand, counting down.
CTCGCGCTCGCGGAGCGCGACGCGGAACTCGGTGCGTGGCTCCGCCACCAGCGCCTGGGCTTCCACGCCGCCCGCGCGGCCTTCCGGCAGGTGCCCGTGCCGCCGGATCTCGCCGACCGGATCCTCGCAGCACGCAACACCCTGCGGCCCGAATTCCGCCCCCGACCCAACAGCGCGCGGGTGTTCGCCCTCGCCGCCGGCCTCCTGGCCATGGGCCTCGCGGCAGTCTGGCTCGCGTTCCTCCGCCCGGCACCCACCCCCACCGGGGACCTCGCCACCTTCCGCAGCCGCATGGTGCGGGCCGTCCTGCGCGAGTACCGCATGGACATCGTCACGAACGACCTCGCCGCCGTCCGCGGTTTCCTGGGGGCGCACGAGGCGCCGGCCGACTTCCAGTTGCCTCCCCGCCTGGCGGCGCTGCCCATCACCGGGGGTGGACTGCTCAGTTGGCAGGGGCGGCAGGTCTCGATGGTCTGCTTGGACGGCGGGCAGCGGGGGACTTTCTTCCTCTTCGTCACTCCGTCCAACACCCTGAGACCCTACCCGGCGGAGGCCCCCACCCTGGCGCAGGTCAGCCGGCTGGGAACGGTCGCGTGGTCCGGGGCCGGGCGCACATTCGTGCTCGCTGCCGAGCTCGATCCCGCCGTGCTCCGGGAGTTCCTCTAGCAGCCTGTCGGACTTCGCCGCCAGCCCGGAGCCCCTCCCCTTGCCCTCACGCCCATGGCCCCTCGCTTGGTGAACGTCGACCGTTCCACCCCCTTGCTGCTCCCTCCGGACCTGCGCGACTGGGTCCGCGAAGACGAAGTTGAACACGCGCTCTTCCCGGTGGGCTCCGTACGCCAGATCCAACGCGAGGACCCTCGAGCGCCGTGCCATGCGTCCAATCAGCCAAGGCTCGCACCGATTGTCTAATGTCCATGTTTGACCCCATCGCTCCTCCATGTTTGACCCCATCGCTTTCCAGTTGCATGGGGGCGCGGTATCACGGTTCGGCGGAACTCAACACGTACGTGGCCACGGTGCGCGCGGGCAGTTCGCTTTCGAACTGGCCACCCCTCAGTCGCACCAGGAACCGGGCTTCCTTGGCGCCCGCATTGGCCACGATCAGGGCCGTGCGCCCATCGGGATTGAAGAAGGCGATGTGGCCGAAAGTCCGGCTTGCGATTCCGGTGGATTCCACGCGCACTGCACCGGGCCGGATGAACTTCATGAACTGGCCGTAGATGAAGTAGTCCGCCCGATACTCGGCTTGGAGGGTGTCCCGGTTCAGCACGATGATCGTGGGATCACAGTCGTGAAAACCGGACACGTTCGGCTTGCCCTGGTGATCGATCATCGTCACCCACGCGTTGTAGCTACGCGCCCAATGGCGGAAGTACGAGATCATCTCCAGGGCGCCTTTGGCCCCGTAAAGCGAGCCCTCCGTAAAGTAGACAGACTTAGCCGGGAACTCCCGGTGCAGCCTCGACATCGCCGCGGGCTTCCCTTCGTAGAGATGGAACCCGCTGCCCTCCACGTAGCGCGCCGCAGCCGGGTCACGGAGAATCGTGGCGGGGAACTCCGGGTGGTTGAAGTTATGATCAAAAGCCCAGATCAGCGTCCGGATCCCGCGAGCCTCGAACAAGGGCCCCAAGTGGTCGCGGATGAAGTCCCGCTGCTGCTTCGCCGTCCAGAGACAGCTCGGGTAGGCTTCCGGCCCGAATTCGGGTTCGTTCTGGACCGTGATGGCATGGACCTCGATCCCCTCCCGCCGATAGGCCTCGATGAACCGCACCAAGTACTCGGCAAAGTACCGATAACACTCCGGCCGCAACGAACCACCGCCGTAGCGACCGTTGGACTTCATCCACGGGGGCGGCGTCCAAGGCGACGCGAAGAAGCGCAGCTCAGAATTCAGCCGTTGAGCCGTCTTGAGAACCGGCAGGACATAATCGCGGTCTCGCTCGATCGAGAAGCGCTCCAAGCGTACATCCTGCTGACCTGCGGGTAGATCATTGTATGTGTAGAAAGGGCCTGGGGTGAAGTCCGACGTGCCGATGCAGATCCGCATGAGATTCATGCCGATGCCGCGCTGCGGATGAACCAGGCTTTCAATCACGCGCTCCCGCTGTTCCGGTGGGAGCAGACTCAGGTTGTAGCACGTGCTGTGCTCCAGCGAACTCCCCAACCCCAGCATGCTCTGGTACGCGACGGACTCGTCTATTTCAATGACGTCCCGTGACGAACGGGAAACCGGCTCGAAGCGGAGTGCCGGTTGTGGCGAAAGTTGATCCCGCGGGTCTTCGGTCGAGCGCCACCAGGAGACGGTCGTCCCCGCAAGGTCGCGCCGGGTTCGCGACGCGTCGGCGAGCGGTGGGTTGGCGGCTGCCGCCACGGCGAAGCCCGCGGCAAGAACCCCGAGAAACCCGCTCAGCCATGTTCTGACGAGTCGCTGCATGCGGAGGTTCTGGAACAACTCCCGTCCATCGACAAGTCCCCGGAGCGCGCCTCTCCCGA
>JBBQIU010000748.1:0-2536 GCA_038325245.1 Verrucomicrobiota bacterium | reverse complement strand
CACGCCCTGATGAACCAACTGACCCTTGAAGGAGACATCCAGAAGTCCGTTCCTGTACTCGATCCGTACGTCGACGAACTCGTCGCCGGTGAGAATGTCGGCTTTGGCGATGAGTTTGGATCGGACGACGACACCACGCGCCTTGACGTCAATTGCCGGGGCTTCGCCACCGCCGTTGTCATAGATGTCGAAGACGACGGTAATCCCGGTGCCCTGTCCCTCTTCGCTGAAGGTGCTTCCTGAGAGGTCGGTTGCGAAGTTGAAGCTGAATCCATCGGCGGCGTTGCCAGACCCTCCGCCCATGCGGAGTTTGAACGTCGCGAGGATTCCCGCGATGGGTGCGCCGCCGTCGAGATCATCGATCAGTATGTTGCCTTGCTGGTCGTTGACGGCGTCGGTCAGACTTACGTAGCCGGAGTTAATAACACCCCCAGAATGGACCCATTTCGCCGTGCCCAGCAGGGAGAGAATTCCGGAGGGATCCTCGTTGAAATTGGAGTTAAACAGGCCCGCCTGGGAAGGAATAGCGAGACCTGTCACGAGCCAGGCGAGGGCGCCAAGGCGTTGTCGGGACTTAGAGGATCGTTTTCTATAAGTATTCATAGAATTACTACTGAGTATTGGCGGCAGGACTCTCCGCCGTCACATCGGCCGGGATTCCCGTCCCCTTCTCCGGTGGGAACATCCGGATGGACGGGCCTGCACAGAGAAAGAAGTTCATCTCGGTGATCGGTTAGTAAGGTCCATTTGATGCCAGAACATAGAATGAGTAAACACGTAATCCGTGAAATGCGGCAGGTATCATCTACGCGACCAGTATGGACGCTGGAAACTAATGGTAACAGGTCGCTTCCAAGGTGTGGCGGGAACCGGGAATCACCACGGGTGCCTTGACTGCCGAAGTGAAGAGGTGTAGTGGCTGGCCGAATGCGGTCTGGACCGGAAAACGGTCTGGTTGCGCACGGTTCCTACGTTCTTGGAGAACGCGCCCTGGAGAATCGGTGCCCGCCCCTGATCATTCGCGGTGCATCCGGAAACCGTGACGCCGTGATCGTCCGAGGAGCTTATGACGGGCCGAGTGCCTGGGTAGGGAACGTGATCCTGGTAGCAACGAATAACGCAGTGATTGCGGATGTCACACTGGATCACTGTCGTTATCATGGCATTTAGGTGTGTGGGAAGAAGCCCGGAGGGCCCTGGAGTTTGGCCACTTTTTGGTTCTCGAATCCCAACGGGATTCCGTCTCGAAGGCCAGGGTTGGGCCGCGAAGCGGGCCTACCCCGGGTCAAAGGTCATTAAATTCCAACCCCAACGGGGTTGCGTCCCGATGGCCAGGTTTGCGATTAGCGTGCTAACATGAGTACAAACAAAATCCAGAAGGGCTACCCAACGCGGATGAGTCGAAAGCCTGGTATTGAAGGGACGCAACGCCGTTGGGGTTGTGGGTGATTCGGCGATCCCACCCAGGGTATCTCGTTCCTCGCAACCCTGGGCTTTGGGTCGCAATCCCTTCGGGATTGGGAAATGCCCTCCGAGCACGTTGTGTAGATCGATCAGGGCATCGCCCTAGGCAGTCTCATGCCGCCCCACTTGGCGGCGCCCGCCCAGAAATGGCCAAACTCCAGGACGAAGCCTTCGGCCTCGATGGCAGGCGGGAGGCCTGCCGATATGAACGTGTAGTTTATGGGTAGGGGACGATTTCCAAGGAATGGACACGCATTGGGGCTATGAACCGTGCGATGGAGGGCGCCGCTCCGTCGGCGCCGAGGATTGGATTGGAGCTAGAGTTCAGCAGGTTCCGACGGAGCGGAACCCTCCAGGCCGGCTTCGGTTCATGGGTAGGGGACGATGAAGCGCACCCGACTTTCAGGACCGCGTCATCAGGGAAGCGACGGCGGCGGCGGCCGCCACGAACCACAGGAATGCGATTCCCTGTCACCTTTTCGGCTTTCGTGGCCACAGAGGGCCGATGACGATTCGCACCGACGCACCGACGATGCTCTCCGACGACGAACTTTGGCAGATGTCCCGCGCGGGGGACCGCGAGGCCTTTGGCCAGCTTGTCGAGCGTTACCACTCCCTGGTTTGTTCGCTGGCTTACAGCGCTTGCGGCGACCTGTCCCGCTCCGAGGATCTGGCGCAGGACACGTTTGTAACGGCTTGGCGGCGGATGGGTGAGCTGCGGGAGTCGACGAGTCTACGCGCCTGGTTGTGCGGCATTGTCCGGAACCTTGCCGCCAACTCATGGCGTCGGGAGTGTCGACGTGGTGGACCTGCGGAATGCGTGGATTTGGTGCCGGAACAGCCCGCCGCGGGGGCCGATCCGGCGGCTCAGGCGGTCTCGCGGGAAGAGGAAGCGTTACTCTGGCGGTCGCTGGCGGGATTGTCGGAGACCTATCGCGAACCGATGGTGCTTTTCTATCGTCAGGGGCAATCCGTCGCGGAGGTCGCCAAGGCGCTGGAACTGTCCGAGGACGCCGTGAAACAGAGACTTTCCCGGGGCCGGGCGATGCTGCGGGACGAATTGGCCGCCGTC
>JBBQIU010000747.1:0-2544 GCA_038325245.1 Verrucomicrobiota bacterium | reverse complement strand
TCTCGACGAGGGTGTTGGCACGGAGTCCCTGGAGTTCGGAGGTTCGACCGCTTGGCCATTGAACCCGGACGCTGAGTTTGTCCGGGACAAGGGCCGCGAAGCAGCGAATGGGATCATCGCCCGCGAGGTAGCGTCCGCCCGCGATCATTTCCTGGGATTGGGGGAGGGGCCCGCCGAGGACTTCGATGCGAGCGCCGATGCCTCGCGAATTGGGTGCCTGTCCTACCAGGCGAATGCCAATGCGCGGTCCGGGAGCGTCGTTCCTGTAGACCGATGCGGGTTGATTCAGATTCGCGACGAGGACATCCAGATCGCCGTCCTGATCGAGATCAGCGAGGGCGATTGCCTGTGAAACGGCGGCCAGTTGGAATCCCCAATCGGCGCTCGCATCCCCAAAGGTGAGGTCGCCTTGGTTGCGGAACGCGAGGTTGGGCGGGGCGAGGCGCGGGAAGATGCGTCGGGCCTGGAAGATCTCCATGTCCGTGAGGCGGCGTGCCTGACGATTGGCCCGAAGCGTCTCGCTCGCATCCAGGTCGCGCGCGGCACGTTCCATACCGTTCACGACGAGCACGTCCTCCCATCCATCGAGATCGACGTCTATGAAGGCACAACCCCAGGACCATTCGGTGGCCTCTAATCCGGAGAGTTGGGCGATCTCGGTCCAAGTGCCGTCGCCCCGTCCAAGTTGAAGGGTGTTTTGCTCCACCTGCGGGCGGTCGTCGTAGCGTCCGATGACGGGTTGGTGGGGGAAATTTTCCCGGACCCAGCGCATCCGCTGGCCGTGGTCGCGGCTCAACATTTCGAGGACCAGGAAGTCGTCATGCCCGTCTCGATTGATGTCGGCGAAATCGACCGCCATGGACGAAAGGCTGGTGCGACGGAGCGCGAGCGGAGGCGCGAGTTGGAACCGGCCCTTGCCGCGGTTCAGCCACAGGCGGTCGGGGGATTGGAAATCGTTGCAGACGTAAAGATCAGGAAGTCCGTCGTGGTTGACGTCGCGGAACATCGCCGCGAGGCCCCAGTCCCTGGGAGGCTCCGACAGCGGCGTCCCGGACTCGTCGAGGAAGGCGCCACCGTTCCAGGGAACTTCGACGAAGTTCGTCCCGCCCTGATTGTGATAGAGAACGTCGGGTTCGCCGTGCTCCTCGATTCCACCGGCGGCATTGACCGAGAAACGGCCGGCGAATTCGGGCTCCGTCGCGGGCCGGCCGTTCACCGTGTCCGCCACCGTCTGGCCGCCGACCTTCTTGAATGTCATGCGGGAGTTGGGCATGTCCATGAGGGCCAGAGTTCGGTAGTTGGCAATGTAGAGATCGAGGAAACCATCGCCGTCCACGTCCGCGACGGCCGTCGTCATCGCTCCCCGTCCCGGGTTGAGGGGTTTGGCGGCGAGGCGAAAGGTTCCCTGTCCATCGTTGGTGAGCAGGAGCGTGCCTTGGGCAAGTGTATTGACGACGAGGTCCAGGTCCGAGTCGCCGTCGAGGTCCACGAGGGTCGCTCCCGTGCAATCGTACCCGGCCAGCGCGACGCCTGCCCTCGACGTGACGTCCTCGAATCGCCAATCGCCCCGATTTCGGAACAGGGCGCAAAGGCTGTCGAATCCGGCAAAGAAGACGTCGGTCCAGCCATCTCCGTCGACGTCACCGGACGCCACACCCGAGCCGTTGAGCAGGATTTGGTTGGTGAGATGGCGCGATTCAGGAATCGAGTTGAGGAAGTGAAGGCCAGTGTTTTTCGGGTCGGTGAGCGTGAAGCCTGGGCGGGTGCCGGGCGGTGGTTGGACGGGTGCGATGCGGTGGTGATCTCCCGAGGTCCAGACCAAGGCGGGGGAGGGCGAGGAGTTGGGAGGCTGTGCCGGCTTGGCGGTGTTTCCATTCGCATCGGCGTCGGCGCTCAGTAAGCCCAGGGTCGCAAGGAATGCCAGGCAGGTGACACGGATTGTGGGGAGTGCGGCGCCTCCCATGGACCGGTACCAAGGCGTCCGGCTCGACCTCCGCGCCGTAGCGCAGACTGCCCAGTCTGCCGTGTCGCCGGTTGCCCAACCGGCGGGCGAAACCTTGCTCCCGACCGGGCCCACAGGCAGGGCTGCCTGCGCTACAACTTCGTCCCGTCTCCCCATGAGCCGAAGCCGCCCTGGAGGGTTCCGCTCCGTCGGAACCAGTTGAACTCTAGCCGCAACCCAATCCTTGGAGCCGACGGAGCGGCGCCCTCCATCGCACGGTTCATGGCCGCAATATGTGTCCCGACTTTGGAAAACTTCGCTACCCATGAACTGTCCCGGCCGAATCACCTCTCCCGCCGCGGCGAACGCGAAGCGTTTGGACTGCGGGGCCGTCCCGGCACCGCATTTCATTCCGGCTTCACCTCCATGCCAAAGCGGCGACAGGTCGCCGCATTCCAAACGCTGCCGCGTCCGCTGTGCGCATCCGGGTTCAGGGTCCGTGACCAGTTCAAAAAGGAACAGGCGGCTCTCCACGGACCTTAGCGACGTGAGCGCGGACACCTTCCGCAGACCATGGGCCCCGGGGGCCGCGATGATGTCAT
>JBBQIU010000746.1:0-2547 GCA_038325245.1 Verrucomicrobiota bacterium | reverse complement strand
AGGAGATGGGAGCCCCCAGCCAAGCCGTGAAGAGTGCCCACGGCCAGGGCGGCATGGGCATGTCGGTGGGGGCCAGGGTTCTCAGGAGCGTGGGCTTCGTGGGCCGAATGGACGTGGACGTGAACATGCGGGTGACCATCGTGCTCGTGAACGTGGGCGTGGAGACGTTGGGATGCCGCCTTTCGCAGGCCCCAAAGTCCGATTCCCACCAGGACGACGCCAACGAGCCGCTCGGACCAGCCGGAGAGTTGTTCGGCTTGGAACGGAGCGACTTCGCGAAGCGCGATCGCAACGAGGGCAATCAGGCCAGCCCCGCCCGCGTGTCCAAGCGCCCAATTCAATCCTCCCCGCCACGCGGCCGACCGATCACTGACGGCAAGTGGCGCGACGGCGGCAAGGTGATCCGGACCCGTGACGACGTGGTGCAGTCCGGCAATGAATCCGGCGAGGGGAGCGAGCATGGGCGCGATGGATTCGGTCCGCGCCCGAAGCTAGGGAGGGATGGCCGGGGACGTCCATGAATATTCCGCGAAAGGCCTAAAACGTTGTCCACTTCGCCAGTTCGGCGGCCCGGCGGTCGATGTCGGCGCGGCGGATGCGGTCAATGCGGGTGAGGCCGAAGCCTTCGCAGCAGAAGGCGGCGACAACGGAGCCATGGATCATGGCGCGCCGGATGTTCTTATCGATGTCCCCCTTGGAACTGGCCAGCCACCCCATGAGGCCGCCGACGAACGAATCGCCCGCTCCCGTGGGATCCACGACCTTCTGGAGGGGGTAGGCGGGGCAAAGAAAGAGTCCGCGGGGACCGCTGAGAACGGAGCCATGGGAACCGAGTTTCACGATCACATGGGAGGGGCCGAGCTTGTGCAGTTTCTTGATCGCGAGGAAGACGTTGTCTTCGCCGGTGATCCCCTTGGCTTCGCTGTCATTGAGGACAAAGCCGTCGATACGGCGCAGGAGTCGCAGCAGCGAGGGGAGGGCGATGTTGATCCAGAGATCCATGGTGTCGGCCACGACGAATCGCGGGCGCTTCATCTGATCGAGGACGTGGTGTTGGAGGTCGGGGCCGATATTGGCGAGCAGGACGAACGGACTCTTGCGGTAGGCGTCGGGCAGATCCGGCGAGAAGGTCTCGAAGACCCCCAGCTCGGTGGTAAGCGTGCGTCGGTTGTTCATATTGACCTCGTATTCCCCCGCCCAGTGGAACGTCTTTCCCGGCTTGATCTGGAGTCCGGCCAGGTCGATGCCATGGCGCTCGTAGAGGGAGACGTACTTCCTGGGGAAATCCTCCCCGACGATTCCGACGAGACGCACCGGCGCGAAGAAGCTGGCTGCGACGGCGGCATGACTGGCCGAGCCGCCGAGGAGTCGTGGGTTCTCAGCTTTGGGAGTCTTGATGGAATCGAGGGCCGTGGATCCGACAATGAGGATACTCATGGGGCGGTGGTGGGTGGCGGGTGGGGGGTAGTCAGTGATGAGTGGTCAGTAGTGCGGGGTGCGGGGTGGGCGGTGAGTTGTCCTTCGACTCACCACGATCCACGCCCTCTTTACTTCCCCAGGGTCCTGGCGAGAAGGGCTTGGGCCTCGTCGACGAGGGTTTGGAGGTGGGAGGCGCCCAGGAAGCTCTCGGCGTAGAGTTTGTAGAGGTCCTCGGTGCCGGACGGGCGGGCGGCGAACCAGCCATTGGCGGTTTCCACCTTGAGCCCGCCGATGGCGGCGCCATTTCCCGGGGCGTGGGTGAGTTTCCGGAGGATGGGTTCGCCGGCCAATTCGGTGGCTGTGACCGCGTCGCCGGTGAGGCGCTTAAACGCTGCCTTCTGGGTGGCGGTGACCGGCGCGTCGATCCGGGTGTAATGGGGGCTGCCATGGATCGCGGTGAGGTCGAGGTAGCGCTGGCCGGGATCCTTATCCGTCGTCGCGGTCATTTCTGCAGCGAGGAGGCCCATGATGAGCCCATCCTTGTCGGTGCTCCAGGCGGTGCCATCAAATCGTTGGAAGCTGGCGCCGGCGCTTTCCTCGCCTCCGAACACGAGGGAGCCGTCAAACAATCCTGGAGCGAACCATTTGAATCCGACCGGGACTTCGAGGAGGGAGCGTCCGAGGTGCCTGACGACCGCGTCAATCATGCGGGAACTGACCACAGTCTTTCCGATACGAGCCGAGGAGGGCCATTGGGGGCGATGTTCGATCAGGTATCGGATCGCGACGGCGAGGTAGTGGTTCGGATTCATCAGCCCGGCCGGGGTGACGATGCCGTGTCGGTCGGCGTCCGGGTCGTTCCCAAAGGCGATCTGGAACTGGCCTTTGAGAGCGATGAGACCCGCCATGGCAAAGGGGCTGGAACAGTCCATTCGGATCTTGCCGTCATGATCCAGGGTCATGAAACCGAACTGCGGGTCGAGACGCGTGTTCACGACGGTGAGGTCGAGATCGTAGATTCTCTGGATGGGTTCCCAATAGCCGAAGGAGGCGCCCCCGAGGGGGTCCACGCCGATCCGGATGCGGGCGTCGCGAACGGCACGAAGGTTGACGACGTTCTCAAGGTCC
>JBBQIU010000745.1:0-2551 GCA_038325245.1 Verrucomicrobiota bacterium | reverse complement strand
GAGAACAATTCTGTCCTCGAAATCTTCGGGTTCATGGTGTAGACGCCGCCCGCGGGGAACTCGATGAACCCGAAGATTTCGAGGACAGAATTGTTCTCATTGGCGAGTTGGGAGCCGTCCGTGGCGAAACCGGGAATGCCCACCTGATCGAGGCCGAAGTCCAGGGTGGAACTGCCCGAGCCCCCGGAGGCGTTCTTGAAGTCGATCGGTTTGTTGTCCCAGGCGATGAGGCCATCCGCTTCGAAGGGGATGCCGGAGAGGGTGAGATCGACCCGATTGGGGCCGTGGAGGCCGGCCAATTGTTCCTCAGACCAGGCGAGGGTGTTGGGATTGACCTCAACGACCTGGTGCGGGCGGATGCGGAAGCCTCGCTGGCTCAGGTTGACGTCGGTCGCCTTGGTTCTGGCCAGAAAGGCGCCATAGGTTGGGGCGGAGAACGGCCGACTCACCGAGAACGGGTTGTTGGCCGCGTCCTTGAAGTCGATCTGAAGTGTGTGTGCGGAGCCGGATACGAAGCGTCCGCCGGGAGGCAGGGCGTATCGCACGATCGTCGAGGCGCCGGTCTTGGTGGGCGCGCTCGCGACGACGGCGCCATCCAGGGTCGTGACGATGGAGGCCACGTCCAAAACGCTGCCGGGAGCGTCGTCGATGGTGATTACGAAGCCGTTGATGCGCGGGGTGAGACCGCTCACGACGGCCTGGCTGGCTGGCAGCGTCGTGATGCGGACGTTATCAACGTGGTTGTTCTGATTGGCACCACCCGTGCGGCCCATGAACACGATGCGTCCGCGGCTGGGCAGGAACGTGGTCTGGAACTTGTCAAGGAGTGTGGTTCCCTTCCATTTCACGCTCAGTTGAGCGGTGTCGTTGAGGTCGACTTCGAGCTGCTGCCAGCAGAGTTCGTCGACCGCGCCGTTGAGATCGACGTTGTAGGGGCCGGTCTGGAGGCTCGTGGCGTCGGTGCAGGCCCCATTGCGGATGGGCATCGAGACGCGGGTCACGGTCACGTTGTCGACACGGACGATGATGCCTTCGATGTCGGGACCGTCGGGAAGGGTGTTGCCGGACCAGGTGTCAAAACCGACCGCGATGCCGGTTCGTGTGCCCATTTCGTGCGCGCCTGCGGTGTCGGCGGCGCCGTCGGGGATTTCAGCATTGTTGACCTTCGTGATGATGGGGTCGCTCTCGCGGGCGAAATTGACGCTGAACCCGTCGGCGGGCCGGCCGTCGTTTCCAACGGGATTCCCGACGCGAAGGTCGACCTTGAAGTTGAAGCCTTTGACGACGAGACCGCTGTCGAAATCATCAAAGACGATGATGCCGCCCTGGCTGTTGATGGCGTCGGTGATGGCGAGATAGCCGCCGGAGGCGGGGTTGCCGCCGTCGCCACGCCATTCGGCGTTTCCATAAGTGTTCAGGACGCCGCTTGGGTCGGTGTCAAAGTTGAAGAGCTGATCGGTGACGCCATGGGCGGCGATCACGGATGCTGCCAGGACGGTCGCTCCGGCGAGGAGGGATCGTCTTCTGCCTTTCGGGTGTCGTGACATAAGTACGTCTAGGTGTTTTCGGACGAATACAGGTGCGACGGGTGTTGGGACACCGCCGGGCGGAATTCCCTTTCCCGCAGCGTCGGCCGGGAGCCTGAGGCGCCCGGAATCCGGCACTTTGTGAAGGGCGACAGTCGCATTGGGCCCGGCATCGGGGAAACCTATCAGCATTCCGAGCCATCTGTCACAAATCTTTTTGGCATAATGAGTTGCGAGCATGGATAGAATCAGGTCGGACCTGAATCATCCAGGGTATTAGCCCGACAAAGTCACGGCGTGACGCCAACGACAGGCTACGGATCAGTGTCGAAGCTGCCGTCCATCCGGAGGGTGCGTCGCGCCGCTTCGGGAGGGATCGCATACACGACCCGACGATTTCCCGGCCAGGTCACTTCCAGTTGGCTCGCATTCTGGGGCCGGGCCATTGGACGGGCCAACGCATCCTGGGAAAGGTACCCCCCTCCCAGTCGGGTTTCGCGGGTTGCGGAAGCCGACCCGACCCAACGCAGGCGTGCTCCGACACCCGCGGGATTCTCCGGCGGACCGGAGAGGTGGAAGGTGATGCCTGGCATTCCAGCCAGATTTCGGAAGAGGCGGGTCTCCGCGCCATTCTGACCGACGGCGAGGTCGATGCGGCCGTCACGATCGAAATCCGCCACGGCAACGCCGCGTTGATCTCCAAGGATGACGACACCCGATTGCCTGGGGGAGATTGCCTTGAATTCTCCTCGCCCATTCCCCCTCAGCCACAGGCCGGCGCCGCCATCGTACCGTGGCGTGTAGGGGCGCACGGCGAGGAAGTTCTGGGCCAGAAAAAGGTCCTCGTTGCCATCCCCGTCCGCATCGGCGACGGCGATCCCGAAGGTCGGGGCCATTTGGGCTTCGATGGGCAGTGGGTGGGCGTCGAACGATCCGCCGCGGTTGAGGAAAACGGTGGACTCCAGCCATGTGGCCTCGAGAACTTTTGCGGTCCGGAACGCGTTTCCCAGAAGTTCATCGACGCC
>JBBQIU010000744.1:0-2553 GCA_038325245.1 Verrucomicrobiota bacterium | reverse complement strand
ATTGAGCCATCCCACCAGGCCATCCTCGTAGTCCACACGGAGGGTCAGCCTCTCCACCGACTCCGGATCCTCGAGCACCCAGCGATGCCGCATCAAGAGCCCACGAACGGGCATTCCCTGGATTGAAACCGGAATCACCGTGGCAGCGGCATCATACCCGTAGAGCCCGACACTGAATCCGGCCGTTCCAACCGCCCACGCGTGATCATCGAACCCCGGTTCCATCCAACCGGCCGACGGCATCTCCACCGTCATGGCCTGGTAACTCCAGGACGCTCCCGCCGGAATCAACGCGCCCGACGCCGCCGAGGCGCCATTTCCCAGGAATATCCCCATCGCCATCAACAACCAGAGCCGGATCACGCGCCGACCGTAACCGCGTCGTCACACACGTCAATCTACCCGCCCGTGCCCTGTTCCCCGCGTAGGGGATCACCACCGGTCTGATGGCACCACGAAGCCCCCTTCCCGACTCAGAGCTTTTTCCGCGCCCGCCGCTTGGCATCCAACAGCCGGCTCGCCGTGCTCGGCGCCTCACCCGAATCCGGCTTCGGCTCAGCCACGGAAGCCTCGCCCGGTGCGGCCGGCGGGACACTCTCACCGGCTGCCGCCGATGGTTCGATCGGTGCGACCTCACGCGCAGGACGGAACAAGTCCGGCGCCGCCTCCGGAGCCGGGCCCGTCTGCGTGGCACGAACCTGCTCCTTGCGCGCGAGGAGCGTCGCCATCGACTCCTTGGATCCAACCTTCTCCCGACGACCGCGGCGCCCGAAGACCCGAAGCACCGCAGCCCACGCCCGCGCCAGTTCCTCTCGTTCCAACTGGACGCGTCGTAGGCCCACATCCACCGGAAACAGAACCACGGCCCCCATCAGCAACCACCACCAAAGGTCGAAGGGCTGAAACGTCCGCTGACGATCGTTCAGATACGGGTTGTCCGCCGGCGCCGCCGGATCCAGGACGCGTCCCCCTCCCGATTCCGCGAGACGACTAAGCAACCCCAGGTTGGGCTCCGCCGCGTTAAATTCCGGGGAGTAATTCAGACTCGCGCCCAAGGTCTGCACCCCGCGCAACTGACCCTCCGCCACGTCCATCAGGTTCACCATGTAGGCCCCCACGTCCCGCGCAGGAAACAACGCCTCGTACCGCCCAGGCCCCTCCTGCCGCAGCCGCACGGTTCGGGGCTGGCCCTTCGGGTCCACGACCACCGCCTCCAGGTTCAGGAAGTTCCGAAAGTTCCCGTCCACGTCGACGGCCTCCACTGCCAGACGCCCTTCCCCGTTCTCCACCGTCACCTCCGAATTAAAGTCGGTCGCGTCCACCTTCTTTAAAGCCCATTGGGCAAGCTGCGACCAGAACTGCCGGAACTGCGCCCATCCCACCCAATCCGCCGCCCACTTGGCACGGGCGTCCGAGGTGTACGCCACCGCGCGCCCCAGCCCGAACTGCCATTGGGCGAGAATTGGGTCGGCCTTGTCCGATACCAAAGGCACCTCCGCCCGAGCCTTTGCCGTCGTCGCCACATAGCCTTTCAACAGCGGGTAGTCCCCCGATCCGATCCCCCGGATGATTTCACTGCCCCCCGCCACCTGCGGTCGAAACGGATCCTCAATGATCGCCGCCTTGAGAATCACCGCCGCTTCCTTCACGAACACCTGCGGCAACTGCGCGGGCGATCGGATGTCGTAGAACCGCCCGCGCCCCTTCTCTGCCATGTCGATCATCGCACTCGGCTCGACATGGCCCCCGATCATCACCGTGCTCACCGTGATGCGGTCGCCCACGATCGCCCCCATCAATTCGTCACTGGGCCGGCTCGGGTCGCCGTCGCTGAATACCACCATGTGCTTCAGGTTCGCCGTCGCTGCTCTCAAACCCTCGTGCGCCATCGTCATCACGTTTTGAAAGGCAGGCATGTCGCCCGGGTTCATCCCCATGATCGTCCGGCCCTTCTCCCGCTTGTTCCCCACCGCCGACAATGGAAACAGCCAGCGGTCATTTCCGTCCCAGAGCACGATCCCCATCTCATCCTGCGGACCCAGCGCCTGCAGCGCTGCGAATGCGATCTCCCGCGCCCACTGATTGCCATTCGGGAATTCCGTCGCGTGCACCACCACAACGAGGGCGCCCCTCGGAAGCACCTTCTTGCTGCTCAGTTCCATGTCCACCGGAAGCACGGATTCCAGCGGCGTCCCCCGGTACCCGCCCGCCGCAAACGCCTGGTCGCCGCCGATCACCACCAGTCCCACCCCGAAATCGCGCACCGCACTCTCCAGTTGCCGCATCAGGTCCAGACTCAGGTCGCCCGCCGCGATGTTGCTCAGGAAGATCGCGTCGTAACTCTGCATCTCCGGCAGGCTCCCGGGGAACACCGACGCCTCCCCCAGCCGGACATCCAGCTTCGATGCCCTCAGCGCCTCGACCAGTAGACCGTCCGCGGCCGGGTCCGATGAAACCACCAACACCCGTGGCTCCCCGAGCACCGTCGTGTAGCCCGTCGACCGGTTGTTTTCCGCCACCGTGTCGCCCGGCGCATCCAGCCGAACGTCGTAC
>JBBQIU010000743.1:0-2553 GCA_038325245.1 Verrucomicrobiota bacterium | reverse complement strand
GAGGCTGGGGGCGGCGGATCGGAGGTAGTTGAGGAGGCCTTGATCCGGGGAAAGAGTCTTGTCGAGCGCTTCCGCCGGGAAGAGAAGCTTGAAGAACCGTTCCATCGACGCGAGGTCACCGGACGAAACGGAGGATTCCAGGTCGGCGCGACGATTGGCGGGGAGATCACCGGGGGATCCGGGAGGTGTCCCGTCGAGAAACTGAGTCAACCGGCGCTTGATGACCGCCCCGCCGACGCCGAAGCGGACGGGGGGCAGGACGAGGGTGAGGCTGGACTGGAGGGAGACTTTCTCGGCGAGAAGCCGGTCGAGGCGTCCCGCGAGTTTGATCACCGTCTTGGCGGCGCTGAGGGCGAGTGCTGCGGTGGCGGGAGTTATCATGACGGGTTGGGGGGCGGGTTTGATCGCCGGAGAAGGTTCGAACGTTTGGGTACTGGGCCGACAAACGGATTGCGAGCGCCAAGTTCATGGGAGGCGCTTCGGAGGAACCGGGCCTCTCTCGTTTCGTTCTCTGCGCTCTCTGCGTTCCCTGTGGTCTAAGTCCAAACGGGCAGGCCTTCAGGCCCACGTGAATGCGACCGACATGAGCGCCGGCCGGGGAGGGATTTGCCACAAAGAACGCAGGGAACGCAGAGATATGGAAGGACGGGAGCGGCTTCCCAGGTCCACCCATCCCTCCGAAGGGCGAACCACCAACTCAGGGAAGCGCCGCCCCGCACCGAGGCTCGACGCGGTGCACCGGGAATTGCGACGGTCCTGCATGGCGTTACGCATCGAGTCCCAACTGACGCCCCGTCAGCTCGCACCGACGTTGGAACGGGTCTTTGAGCTTTCCGCCTCCAAGATTCACGCGCTGGAAAAGTCATGGCGCCCGGTCCAGGGGACCCCGGTCTTCACGGTTCAGGGCCGCTACACCTCCCGGGGATGGACCGAATGGACCCAGGGCTTTCAGTTCGGCTCTGCTCTGCTCCAGTTCGATGCCACCGGCGACCGCCCGTTCCTGGAGATCGGCCGTCGTGGCACCGTCGAGCGGATGGCCTCGCACGTGTCGCACGTCGGCGTTCATGACCACGGCTTCAACAACGTGTCCACGTATGGCACGCTCCTCCGACTGATTCAGGAGGGGCGGATCGACATTGAGCCGAGCGAACGCGAGTTTCACGAACTGGCCCTCAAGGTCAGCGGCGCCATCCAGGCCGCCCGCTGGACACGGGTCGCCGATGGCACCGGGTTCATCCATTCCTTCAACGGACCGCATTCGCTCTTCGTCGACACCATCCGATCCCTTCGCTCCCTGGGGGTTGCCCATCGTTTGGGCCACGTCCTGATGGGTGAACAGGACACCCGGATTTCGCTCCTCCGGCGGGCCCTCGAACACGCCCTCAACACCGCCCGGTACAACGTTTATTACGGCACCGGCCGCGATGGGTACGATCTATCGGGCCGAACCGCCCACGAAGCTGTCTTCAACACGGCATCCGGCGTCTTCCGCTGCCCTAATTCCCAGCAGGGTTTCTCTCCTTTCACGACATGGACTCGAGGTCTTGCCTGGGCCCTCTGCGGCTTCGCCGAGCAACTCGAATTCCTCGAGACGCTTCCTCCGTCCGAACTCAACGACGCCGCCAGCCATCTCCCATGGCCGGAAATCCCGAAGTCCGCGGGGCCGCGGGAAGCCTGCCTCGCCACGTTTCGCCGCGCCGCCATCGCGACGGCGGAGTTCTACCTCGCGAATTCCTGTCTCGACGGCGTTCCGATGTGGGATACGGGCGCCCCCGATTTGCACCGTCTCGGAGACTACCTGGACCGGGCTTCCGATCCCTTTAATGACTGGGAGCCCGTCGATAGCTCCGCCGCCGCCATCGCCGCGCAGGGTTTCCTTCGTCTCGCGCGGTATCTCGATGGAGCGACCACGGGGAAGGGCCGATCCGCAAAGCGCGCCGACCTGACTCCCTCGCATCGCTACCGTCAGGCGGGACTCACAATCGTCCGGACCCTCGCTTCAGAGCCCTACCTCTCGATCGGCAGCCGGCACCAGGGGCTCCTCCTCCATTCCGTCTACCATCGGCCCAATGGTTGGGATCACGTCGCGGATGGGCAGAAGGTGCCGAACGGCGAAAGTTCGATGTGGGGTGACTATCACTTCCGCGAACTCGCACTGATGGTGCTGCGCGAAGCCAGGAGCGAGGCGTGCTTCACGTTCTACTCGGGCTGTGGTTAGCGAAACGATTCATCACCCTTCCCGTTCTTCGCGCCTTCCCTCGCGCGTGGGCTGGAGCCGCGACCCGGCAAGGGCGACAAGCCCGCCCCCGGGTAGAGAAGTGTCCCGGACCTCAACCACTCCCACCATGGCTGCGGAAGGGAAACCGCATCCGTGCAAGGCTTCAAGGCAGGCACTGGATTGCGAGGCGGGAATCCCGGCGAGCAGTCCTCCGGAAGTCTGGGGATCGAACAGCAGCGGGAAGCGTTCATGGGCTTCGGCCGATGTTCCAGATTCCTCAAGGAATGCCCGCGCGCGAAGGTTCTGTGGATGCAGCGAGCTGAGGATCCCGCGGC
>JBBQIU010000742.1:0-2557 GCA_038325245.1 Verrucomicrobiota bacterium | reverse complement strand
CTGGACGCGTGCATCGTCTCCCCCCCGCCGCAGCCGCCCAGGTCCCTGGATCTCAGCCATCGGTTCAAGGACGAATTCGTCCTGATACTACCGCCCCGCACGGTCGTGAAGGCGCGGCAGCCGCTGCCGGTGGGCGTCATGCACGATGTCTGCGGCCGGCTGCGCTGGCTGCTCATCACCCGCCACTCGAACACGGGCAAGCGCCTTCACGCGTGGCTGAACGACGCCGGCCTGCGCTGCGAGCCGGCCGTCGAGGCGGACAACTTCGATTTCATCGTGAACCTCGTTTCCCTTGGGCTCGGAGTCAGTCTGGTGCCTCATCGGGTGCTCGCCCTTCATCCCAAGACCCGCCCGGTCGTGAGGGTGCGCACCGAACCGCGATTCAGCCGGGAGTTGGTGGTGGTCACTCGCCGCGAGCCCACCCGTTCGGCGATCCTCACGGGCTTCCTGGAGAACCTGCTGTTCTAGCTCCGAGCAGTTCACCCATTCTGTCGAAGGACTCCGGCGGCATGCCCAGGGCGAGTTTGAGGCGGAAATCCCGCAGAAAGAGATTCTTCTCGGCCATCAGTCCCAAGGTGGTGAACGGATGCAGCCGGTGCCAGAACACGAGTGAGTTGGCCGGAAAGGGCCAGTCACTGGCGTGCAACATGCGCGGCAAGGCCGAGGGCGTGCGGACGATGGACGGCACGCAACGCCATCGGAACTGCGATCCCAGCACCGCCGTGTCCGCATACACAAGAGAAGACACGCCCCGACCTGAAACCCGATGCCCAGCACGGCGCTCAGCACCAGGAATCCCCGAAATCCTGTCAACGTGTCCGCGTGCCCCCATACCGTGGCGGCGAGGACCACGCCCACCGACGTCGACAGGCCGATCGTGGTCAGCCAAAGCATGCCGGCCGTTGCAGGAACCGGATGGACCCCGAAATTCGCGCCAACTCCGAGCGCGGCCCGGATGGCCAGGGAGGCCACGCTGATAACGACTGCGCCGATGAGAGAACGGATCATCCCTTCTCCTCCATCAACTCCCAGGCAAGCGCGTTCCGGCCCTCCTCCCAGGCCACCGCGCACGCCGTCGCGTTCAGCCCGGGTGCGGTGCGTACACGCGCCAGGAGTTCCTCGTGATTCTCCAGGTCCCGGCCCGTCAGCGTTTCGCCGATGTATTCCCGCTGCCGTTCGGATGCCCCCATCAATCGGGCGGCGCGCGCGGGTTGATCCATCACCAGCGCGAGATCGGCGTGGCGTTCGAGAAGGTAGGAAATCATCCATCGATTCCCGAGGTGCCGCGCGATGCGGGCCCACTCCGCCAAGGCGGAACGCCCGCGCTCTGTGTCCCGCTGCGCCACGGCCACGTACGTCATCCCCCAGAGAATCAGGGCGATGGTCCACAGGTCCCCTTCCCGGTGGTAGATCGCGAGGCTCGCCTCCTTGAGGCTTCGCGCCCGCTCGAGGTCATCCTGTTCCATGGCGATCGTGCCGAGCCCGCTCAGGGCCAGCGCTTCCAATTGCGGAACCCGCCGCTCACGCGCCACCGCCAGCGCGCGTTGCAACCCGCGTTCGCCCTCGTCCCGGCGTCCCTCGCTGCGATCAAGAAACGCCAGCAAGGCCCCGGCGCGCGCCGACCCCACTTCGTCGCCCGCCAACTCGAAGAGACGCTGCGCCTCGGTGTCGTGCTCACGGGCGAGCGCATAACGGTCCGAGACCCAGGCGAGGCGCCCCGCGGCGATACGGAACCCGGCCACAATTCCGAGCGCGACGCCGTCGATCGGCAGTTCGTTCACCTGGTTCACGACCTGCAGTGATTCCTCCAGATTGCCCCGCACTTCCAGGTATCGGCACAGGGCCCGGATCAGGCGGAAGGCCGATTCGGTCTGCCGCGAACGAATGCACCATTCCCACGCGTGACGGAAGTTGAAGATCTCGCGCTGACAACGGTCGAGCCACTCCTTCTGGGCGGGTCCTTCCAACCGCCCGGCAGCCTCCTCGGCAAGGTTCAGGAAGTACGCAAGGTGCCGATTCCGGAGAAGTTCCATTTCCCCGGACGCATCGAGTTTGGCGCGGGTGTAGTGCCACACCGTCTCGATCATGGTGTAGCGGGACTCCGCACCGGGCTCCCGTTCCACGGTCACGAGGGACTTGTCGATGAGCTGCTGGAGGAGATCCAGAATGTCGCCCGCATCGATCGCACCCCCGGAACAAACGGCCTCAAGGCCGCCCAGCGTTCGTCCGCCCACGAACACGCCCACGCGACGGAGCAGAATGGCCTCGGACTCCGACAGCAGGTCATGGGACCAGTCGATGAGCGTCTCCAGGGTCTGCTGATGGGGAAGGCGTCCCGTGGTATTGCCGCGGAGCAGGCGGAACCGGTCGTCGAGCCGCGCCGCGATCTGGTCGAGCTCGAGGACCCGGGCCCGGGCCGCGGCGAGTTCGATCGCCAGTGGAATGCCGTCGAGGCGACTGCAAATCTCCGCCAGCGCGGGGGCGTTGGCGTTGGTGATGACGAAGTCCGGACGCACGGCCGCAACCCGTTCGATGAAGAGCTTCACCGCATCGTACT
>JBBQIU010000741.1:0-2559 GCA_038325245.1 Verrucomicrobiota bacterium | reverse complement strand
GCTTGATTTTGAACTGGCATCGATCGGGAGCCGGAACGGAAGTTCGGCTTGGATTGGTGACAAGCCGTCGGCTGGGCGGGGCCGTGATCCGGAGCCGGGTGCGCCGGATGATTCGGGAAGCGTTTCGATTGAACCGGCACGAGATTTCCGGGCCTGCGTGTCTCGTGCTGGTCGCGCGTCCTTCGATCGTGGGCAAGACGCTGTCTATGGTGGAGCGGGACCTGCGGCGGTGTTTGCGCGAGGCGGGACTATGGGTGGGGGCTATGCCGGAACCCTCCCCTCGCCGTGCGACGACCGGGCCCTCTGGGGGGAATGCGCCAGGGCCGGTTCCTGAGACGCAACGCGTTCCCGTGGCGCGCGAGTTGAATCCTTGGGCGGGCAGTCCCCGGGCGGAGGGTCCCCGATTGGATCAAGGGTGAGGAGGCCGGGCATGCGCCATGCGTTGCTGCTGTTGATTCAATTGTATCGCTGGGTGGTCTCCCCGCTGAAGGTGGCGTTGGCGGGGCCCGCCGCGCGGTGTCGCTACGAGCCTTCGTGTTCCGAGTACGCGCTGCAGGCGGTGCGGCTTCACGGGGCGTTTCACGGAGTTCGGCTGACGTTGGGGAGGGTGGCGCGGTGTCATCCGTGGGGGGGGTGTGGGTGTGATCCGGTGCCGCTGGCGGTGAAGGCGCGCTGGGGAATCGCCTCCCGGGTTGGATCGCATCGGGCCGGATCGGCTCCGGCAGATTCCGTGTCCGTTGGACCGAACTGAATTTCCTGCATGGATCGACGTTCACTCATTCTGATGGTGGCGACCTGTGCGCTGCTTCTGCTCTGGCATCCGCTGATGAAGCGGGTTTATCCGGACAAACCGTTGCCAGCGACCAACCAGATCGCGTCGACGAGTTTGGGCATTGGGACGACCGGCGTTTGGACGACCGGCGTTGGGCCGTCGGAGTTAATGGCTGCGGGTGCATCGGCGCCGGCGCCGACGGTGATGCCTGTCCGGCCTGGGATCGCGAGCAGCGGGATGAAGCCGGTGGTGGGGCGGGAGGAGGAACTGGAGCTTGAGAACGATGTGGCGCGGTACGTGCTGACGTCGCATGGGGGAGGTATCAAGGAAGTGGTCCTCAAGGAATTTGAGGAAGCGATCGTCTGCAACGACCGCAAGGCGGGTGAACCGACCGGGAGGGCGGTGATGAACCGGGGGTCGGCGGTGCCGGTGATGGCATTGATCGGGCTGGAAGCCCCCGGGGCGGAGGCGAACTACCGATTGAGCCGAAGCAACGACGTGGTGGTGGCGCAACGGGATCTCGGCGAGGGGCTCCGGGTGGTCAAGGAGTTCCGGATTCAAAGCAATTACGTGATGCACGTCACGACGCGGCTGCAGAACTGGGGGAGCCAGGCGCGGGCTGTGCCGCCGCAGGAGTGGGTATTTGGGACGGCGGCGCCGCTGCATGCGGACGAGAACGCGATGTACCGGGGGTTCTTCGAATACGATGGAAGTTCGAATGAGCACATCGGGGAGTCATGGTTCGCGAACCGGACGTTGGGATGCATTCCGGGAACGCCGAGGGCGGAGTACCTGAGCGAAAGGACCAACACGGTCTGGGCGTCGACGCACAACCAGTTCTTCGCGACGCTGGTGGTTCCCGGGGACCGGTCCGGCCGGGTGTTTGCGCGGCATGTGGAACTGCCGATGACGAATCGGCCTGCGGGCCGTCCGCCGTTGATCGGTTACCAGGCTGCGTTGGTGTACGCGGCGGACGCCCTGCCTCCGCAACAGGAACGGGTGAGGGAATTCCAGCTCTATATCGGCCCCAAGGAGTACCGCGCTCTAACGGCGGTGGGGAACAACGCCGACGTTGTGATGGGGTTCGACAACTACTTCGGGGGACGCTTCAGCGGCTTCTTTGCGCGGATGCTGCTGTTGGCGATGAACGCGATTCACAGCCTGGGATTGTCCTATGCGCTGGCGATCATCCTGATCACGGGCGTGGTTCGCCTGCTTTTCTGGCCACTGATGAAGGCCTCGGCACGGACGGCGAAGCGGATGGCGGCGCTGCAACCGCAGATCAAGGAGCTGCAGGCGAAGTACAAGGACAACCCGCAGAAGATGAACCAAAAAATGCTCGAGTTGTGGCGGGAGCATAAGGTGAATCCTGCGTCCGGTTGTGTGCCGATCCTGATCCAGTTTCCGATCCTCCTCGGATTCTACGCAATGTTGCAGACGGCGATCGAGCTGCGGGGAGAGCCCTTTCTCTGGGCGTGCGACCTTTCGCAATCGGATACCGTGGGGATGATTTTCGGCTTTCCGCTCAACCCGCTGCCGTTGCTGATGGGCGTGACGATGTTGTGGCAGGCCCGGTTGACACCGATGTCGCCGAGCATGGATCCGGCCCAGCAGAAGATCATGAAGTACATGCCGTTGATGTTCATGGTCTTCCTCTACAATTTCTCTGCCGGATTGACGCTGTACTGGACCGTGTCGAATCTGCTGTCGATTCTCCAAATGAAGATGACGAAGGCGAAGGATGACGTACCGGTCAAGTCCGGGACTTCCACGGCCGTGACGAAGGC
>JBBQIU010000740.1:0-2562 GCA_038325245.1 Verrucomicrobiota bacterium | reverse complement strand
GTCCGAAATGCCCCACCCCCGAGTCGTGTTTGTAAACCACCCCGACGCCACACCGGTCGCCCACAAAGAAGAACCCCTCGTCGTCGAGACGCCCCATGCAGGGCGGTTTACGGTCGGCACGGTCGTCTACGGCATCCCCTGGCACATCTGTCCCACGATGGCCCTGCATTCCGAAGCCTGGGTCGTCGACGGCACCCAGGCCACCGGCCGCTGGTCGGTTGCTGCCCGTGCCAGACGCCTGCGGATCTGACCTCCAGCGCCCATGACCCAGGACACGCGCCTGCTCCTCGTCACGCTCGCAGGCGTGGTCGGTTTGGTTGTCCTCGTCGCCGGTTTCCGCCTGCACGCCTTCCTCGCCCTCGCGCTCGCGTCGCTTGGCGTCGGTCTTGGAACCGGGATGGCCCCCACGGATGTCGCTCGCGCCTTCCAGGACGGTGTCGGCGCCACGCTCGGCCTCATCGCGGTCGTCGTCGGCCTTGGAACGATGCTCGGCAAACTTCTCGCGGAATCCGGCGGCGCCGGCGTCATCGCCCGGACCTTCATCGATACCTTCGGAGAACGCCGGCTCGACTGGGCCATTCTCTTCGCGGCGTTTCTTGTCGGAATGCCCGTCTTTTTCGGGGTTGGCCTCGTCCTGCTGGTGCCGGTGGTCTTCACCCTTGGAGCCGCCACCCGGATTCCATTCCTCCGCCTGGCGCTCCCGCTCCTCGCCGCGCTCTCCGTCTGCCACACGCTCGTCCCGCCCCATCCCGGCCCGGTTGTCGCCATTGGCCGACTCGAAGCCGACATGGGGCGCACGATTCTCTGGTCGATCGTCGTCGGCCTTCCCACTGCGGCGCTCGTTGGCCCGGTGCTCGCCCGCTACCTTGGGCGCACCCTGACCATCACGCCGGGTGGGCTCGGCGCGCTGTTCAAGGCCACCCAACCCCCGGCTCGTCCGCCCGGATTCCTCCTCAGCCTCGGCACGATCCTCCTCCCGGTCGCCCTGATGCTCGTCGCCACCGCTGCGGACATCGGCCTCCCGAAGGATCATCCGGCCCGTCCCTGGATGGCGTTCATCGGTTCGCCCCTGATCGCGATGCTCGCCGCAGTGCTCGTCGCCCTCCTCACGTTCGGCTCCCGCTGCGGCTTCAACACCGCTCAAACCCTTCGCTTCCTTGAAGACTGTCTCGGACCTGCCGCCGGCATCTTTCTGATCGTGGGCGCCGGGGGTGGCTTCTCCAAGGTCCTTGATTCGGCCGGCGTCGACGACGCCATCGCCAACTGGGGAAAGGGACTGGCCCTCTCCCCCCTGCTACTCGGCTGGCTGGTCGCCGTGCTCCTGCGGATCGCCGTCGGATCGGCCACCGTAGCCATCACAATGGCCTCGGCCATTCTGGCGCCCATCGCCGCCGCCCAGCCCGAGACCCACCGTGAGTTGCTCGTCGTGGCAATCGCCGCCGGTTCCCTCATCCTTTCCCATGTCAACGACGGCGGCTTCTGGCTGGTCAAAGAGTACTTTGGCCTCACCGTTCTCCAGACCCTCCGCACCTGGACCCTCATGATCACGCTCGCGTCCGGGATCGCCCTGGTCTTCGTGCTCGCCCTCGACCAACTGCTCCGCTTCGCGTGAACCCTCCTACCTCCATTCCGTCGCTCCAGACTCCCCTCATCTTCGATGCGCATCTCGACCTGGCGATGAACGCCATCGAGTGGAACCGCGATCTGACCCGGCCTCTCGCGGAAATTCGCTCGCGGGAAGCCCATCTCCGCGACAAACCCGACCGCGGTCGCGGCACGGTCTGCCTCCCCGATCTTCGCCGCGGAGGCATCCGTATCGTTGTTGCGACCCTTCTCGCCCGCATCGAACACAATGCCTTCAGCCCGGTTGCGGGCTGGGACTCCCCCGCGCAGGCCTGGGCCATGACCCAGGGCCAGCGCGCCTGGTATCGGGCCATGGAGGAAGAAGGTGAAATGACCCTCGTTCACAACCGCGCTTCTCTCGAGGCGCACCTTGCTGCGGCCTCCCATCCGATCGGCTTGGTCCTCTCCCTCGAGGGCGCCGATTCGATCCGCACCCTTCACGATCTCCAACGTGCCTGGGCCGATGGCCTCCGTGCGCTGGGCCCCGCTCACTACGGGCCCGGCGTCTACGCCAATGGCACCGATGCCACCGGCGGCTTCAGCGCACGTGGCAAGGAACTCCTCCGTGAGATGGACCGACTCGGTTACATCCTGGATGTCACCCATCTCTGTGACGATTGCTTCTGGGAAGCCCTGGATCTCTTTCACGGACCGCTCTGGGCGAGCCACCACAACTGCCGGGCCCTTGTTCCCCACAATCGCCAGATGAGCGACGACATGATCCGCGCCCTCGTTCAGCGCGACGCCGTCATCGGAGCGGCCCTCGACGCATGGATGCTGGTCCCGGGCTGGGTCCGGCGTCAGTCCACCCCGGAATCCACCGGCGTCCGCCTCTCCCATGTCCTCGATCACATTGACCACGTCTGCCAGATCGCCGGCAATGCGCGCCACGCCGGCATCGGTTCCGATCTGGATGGCGCGTTCGGGACGGAACAGACC
>JBBQIU010000739.1:0-2566 GCA_038325245.1 Verrucomicrobiota bacterium | reverse complement strand
TGGCTCAGCGGGTTTCGAGGGTGACGAGACAGGTTCGCTGGGACGGTTCATGGGGAGGGTGAAGGTGGGTTGCGCGCGGGATGTACGATTTGAATTCATCCGGATGCCGGTTTGTTCAATCAGCAAGACGCATACCGCATGGGAATTGTTGCTTCAATCTCCGGGAATGTCTGGGTTGGGTCCCGCTCGGTTCCTTGCAGCGTGATGAATCCGGGAAGTTTTGTCCCAAATTTGGGACGGCGGAATGGTCGGGTCGGTGGGTTACCCACGAACCATGGGAGGGATTCCGGGAGGTTCCACGGCGGGTGGGTTGCCTGCCACCGCGGACGCGGGAAATCGCCGCACTACGAGAAGCGGACGGCAGACGCACCGGTCGGTAGGAAGACGCCGTCGGTGGTCTTGGCGCCGTCGGGGAGTTGGGAGTTGCGGATCGCGATTCGACGCGCGTGGGCTGCCTTGATGCTGACGGTGTAGAACTGGGTAGGAACGGACCGGACGACACACCCGTCGATGGAGACGTCTTCCACAGGGAAGACATCGGACCCCGGGGAGAGGTCCTGCGCGTTGAGGAGGATGGCGTGGTCGGCGGAGGGTTGAAGGCAGTCGAAGCTGCAATTGACCATTCGGATGTTGGAGCGTTTCCGGATGGGATTGTTGTCCGCGTGTTTGCCGGGAAGGTCGACCGCGCAATACGAGAAACTGCCAGTGCAGCCATCGATCAGGACATCGGCGACGTCGCCGGTATCGCAGAAGAACCAGCGATCGAAGCCGTCGGCGTGGCAACCGACGAGGCGTGTGCGGAGGTTGGCGGCGTACGCGGCATGGGAGCGTTTGCCGGACGCGGGAATGGGTGAGTTCACCCAGCAGCGGGAGAGGTGGGAGAGTTCGATTGGGACGCCGGTATCCACGACACCGCAGTAAATGCCCGTGATGTAGGCACCTGGGCGGACGTGTTCGACGCGGCAATCCTCGAGCACGTGTCCGCCGTTGAGTGCGGGCTTCTGGCAATTGTTGATCAGGATGCCGAAGCTTTCGAGGGTCTTGATCCAATCTCCCCAAAGATGGGTGACGCGCACGTCGCGGAGCTGGGCGCGGCTGGAGAAGATGTGGAGGCCAACGACGGGGAGGTCGCAGGTGCAATCGAAGGTGATGCCCTCGATACGGAGATGATCGCTACGTCCGACTCGGGCGCCGGCGATGACGGCTTCGACATAGATGGCGGGGACGGAGCCGGTGGGGGTGGCGACGCTTTTCTCGTAGTCGGAGGCGAGGCGGATGGTGGTGGCGAAGGAGCCGGCCATGCCGATCAATTCGCAATTGGCGCCGAGGTTGGCGAAGTCGCGTTCGGGGAAGGCCCAGGCGCCGCGGGTTTCATAGGCGCCGGGATGGAGGAGGAAGCGGTGGACGCCTTTGCGACGAAGCACGTCATCGAACTCGCGAGCATCACGGACCCGGATGGGATCGGTCATGGTACCGGCGTGGGGGCTGATGGAGGTGCCGGGTGCGAGGTAAAGGGTGTTCACGAGCCGACAGCGAAGCACCCGCCCAGAAAGGAGTCAACGGGCGACTCGAAAGGGGCGACTCGAAAGGGGATTCGGGATGGAATTGGGCGATCTCTTGACCGGGGTGGATGTCGGCCCGAACGTCCCGCCCGTCATGCAGCTCAAGCATTTCGAGCGCGGGGAAGTTCTGTTCCGGGAGGGGGAGACGGGGCGGGAGGCGTACCGAATTGTTTCCGGGCAGGTGGCGATCACGATCACCGAGGGGATGAAGATCTCGCGATTGGGGATTCTTTATCCAGGGGAGATTCTGGGGGAGATGGCGATGATCGAGGACAAGCCCCGGGCGGCCACTGCGCGTGCATTGACGGCGACGGTCGTGGAGGTGATCACGGAGGAGAACTTCATGGATGCAGTGGTCCATGATCCGGAGCGGTTGAAGATTTATCTCGGAACGCTCTTTGAACGGCTGCGCGGGATGGGGGTGCGTCTGCGGCAGGCCCTGCGGCAGGCCGCCGTCCAGGGCGGGCCGAATGACGCTGCTGGGCTGAGGCGCGCGAGTCCGGTGCCGTCGAGGTCGCGGCAGCGGTGGCCATTCCCGAGGGAATCTCCCTGCATGGGCGACAGGCGGGCGAGGACTTCGAGGTCAAGGTCAGCACGTTTCCATTCCGGATTGGACGGCGCCTGCCCTCGACGGTGGCGAGTGTCTTTGCCGCGAACGATCTGCATGTGGATGATGGGCCGCCGTACCAGGTGTCCCGGAATCACTGCGCCATCGAGAAGACGTCAAAGGGTTTCGTGGTGGAGGATCGTGGGAGCAAACTGGGGACAATCGTGAACGGCATTCCGATTGGGGAGGCGAGCGCGAGGATGTCCGCGCCACTTCAGGCGGGTGAGAACCGGATCATCCTGGGGGCTGCCGAGAGCCAGGTGCGGCTGCGGGCGGTGGTTTAAGGAGAAAGTCCCAGCCAACGGAGGGGATTTCCGGAGACGGCGGGTGTCAGGTTCCCGATCGGTTCGCCCAGCATGAGCGCGGCCTGGGAAAGGGATTCACAGGGAGTGAGGGC